>JAUSPI010000196.1 GCA_030655775.1 Syntrophales bacterium | reverse complement strand
AAGTGAGCTAAAGTGACTAAAGTTAAAAAATGCGCTTTCAGCGCAGCCTGTTTCGAATTTGACCGCGCCGAAGGCGTGTACATTAACTTTAGCTCACTTTAGGCACTTCAAACTTTAGGCACTTTTGGGGTTGCGGCTTTGTCGCCGCAGATTGCAGGTTGGGTTGAGGAACGAAATCCAACAGTATAGGCTGGTTGGTTTGGGTATGGAGGAAATAAGAGTATCCATTGAAAGATTGGACAGCGGCAAAGATATTCCACTCCCCCGTTACATGACCGAGGGCTCAGCAGGAATGGATATTTTCGCAGCAGTAGAGAAAGAAGAGTTTATTCTTCCCGGAGAGAGAAAGATTATCCCAACCGGTATTGCAATTGCGCTTCCGGAGGGGTACGAAGCACAGATCAGACCACGGAGTGGTCTTGCCATAAGAAATGGCATAACGTTGATAAATTCCCCTGGTACTATAGATATGGATTATCGCGGGGAAATTAAGATAATTATGATAAATCACGGAAAAAAACTATTTGTAGTAACGAGGGGTGATCGAATTGCGCAAATGGTCATACATCGTGTCTGCAGGGTGACGTGGAATTTAAAGAAGAAGTTGGATGAAACCTTGAGAGGTGAGGGAGGATTTGGGCATACGGGGTGAAAAGAGTTCAGAGTTCTGAGTTCAGTGTTTAGGGTTTAAAAAAACATGTATAGACTTCAAACTTTGAACTTTGAACTCAGAACTCAGAACTTTAACCAATGAAGGTCGTGGATTGATGAAAAAATTCAAGGTCAATAAGACATACAAAGAAATTAACGAAAAGATAAAAAAAGGCAAAGCCGTGGTGGTTACAGCCGAAGAAATTATAGATATCGTGGAAAAAAATGGGGAGCTGGAAGCAGCAAGGAAGGTAGACGTTGTCACCACAGGAACTTTCAGTCCCATGTGTTCATCCGGCGCCTTTATTAACTTTGGCCACACATCTCCGAGGATAAGGGCTTCGAAAGTATGGCTTAATGATGTATCAGCTTATGGAGGTATTGCGGCTGTAGATTGTTATATTGGTGCAACAGAAGTAGCAGAAGGCGATCCTCTAAATAGCGTTTATCCTGGTGAATTTAATTATGGTGGTGGACACGTCATCGAGGATCTGGTTGCAGGCAATGTGATAAGATTACGCCTTGAGGGTTATGGAACCGATTGTTATCCAGCCCGGAGATATGAAAAGAATATAACAATTAACGACTTGCATGATGCCTTTCTGTTCAATCCCAGAAATGCTTATCAGAACTACAATTGTGCTGTAAACATGTCTGACAAGACTATCTATACCTATATGGGTGTGCTTAGACCCCGTATGGCTAATGCAAATTACGCCACGTCCCGGCAGTTAAGCCCCCTGTTCAATGACCCGTATTACAAAACTATTGGTATCGGTACAAGAATTTTTTTAGGAGGTGCTCAGGGTTATGTAGCCTGGCATGGAACCCAGCACAACTCCTCTGTTCCAAGAGGTGAGAATGGAGTTCCAAAGCAAGGGGCGGGAACCGTTGCGACCATCGGAAATCTGAAAGAGATGAAACCCGAATGGCTTGTCGGGGCAAGTATGTTAGGCTATGGGGTTTCACTCTATGTTGGTATTGGTATCCCGATACCAATACTCAATGAGGAAATGGTACGTTATACGGCCGTAAGGGATGAGGATATTTATACTCAAGTTTATGATTA
The DNA here is from genome assembly GCA_030655775.1 of Syntrophales bacterium. NCBI lineage: Bacteria > Pseudomonadati > Thermodesulfobacteriota > Syntrophia > Syntrophales > Syntrophales bacterium. The sequence continues at coordinate 946 of JAUSPI010000196.1, read as the reverse complement.
CAGTATGGATTATCCGAATGGGACACTAAAAAGCCTTGGTGAAGTGAGCTACAAAGAATTGAAAAGTGGTTCGATAAACCTTAATGGAACGAAAATAGCTACAGCTCCCCTGTCAAGTTACTACAAAGCAAGAGAAATTTCGAATGTTCTGAAGGAGTGGATTAAGAGGGGAGATTTTCTCTTAGGTAAACCTCAACAACTCCTCCCATCAAATGACAGATCCTATCTGTGAATTGAACCTTTCTACCTGTTGAACTTTCTGCAAAAGCGTTAAATCTCATATTTTAAACAGAAAACTTGAAAAACTTTTAATATTGCATAATTAAAATATGTGTAATATAATCCATTGATAAAAAGGGTGTTTTTAGTTTTCCGCTTTATAATAAGGATGTTTCTCGTAATGAAAGTTGGCAGATATTTAATAATATTTCTTTTACTAATGGGGCTTCTGATCACCTTTGGAGACAAAGGCTTTGTGGACAACTACATGATCAAAGAGAAGCTGGCAGCTATAAGGAAAACAAATGAGCAAATGACCCATAAAAACGAAGAATTAGAGAAAAAAATAGTGTTGCTGAGAAATAATCTGCAGTACATAGAAATGGTAGCAAGAAGTGAGATCGGGATGGTTAAGAAGGGAGACATTATCTATAGATTTAATGATTAAGTTCAAGTAGTGTCGTGTCAATCAAAAAATGTCATTTCAACCGCAGGGCCTGCCCTGGCACGACATCTTTGGGTGATTCCGCTGTCCATGCAAGCCAGGTCTGGGCCAGGGAGAAATCTAAGATTTCTCAGTCGTGAAGACTCCTTCGAAATGACAGAGTATCGTTGACACGACACTACCATACGCCAGCGCCCGGCACACCGGGATTAGGGCGCGATCATGCGCGCTGACCGACACAATATCTCAGGAGTATTGCCTGACTCAGGAGTATTGCCATGG
>JAUSPI010000195.1 GCA_030655775.1 Syntrophales bacterium | reverse complement strand
ACCGAGCAGTTGAGGTAAGTCGTCTGATGGGTGAGTTTAAGGAAGGCGATAAGGAGCGAGCCGCCGAGGTAGTTCGCCTGATGGGTGAGTTTAAGGAAGGCGATAAGGAGCGAGCCGCCGAGGTAGTTCGCCTGATGGGTGAGTTTAAGGAAGGTGATAAGGAGCGAGCAGATGAGGTAGGTCGTCTGATGGGTGAGTTTAAGGAAGGCGATAAGGAGCGAGCCGCCGAGGTAGTACGTCTGATGGGTGAGTTTAAGGAAGGTGATAAGGAGCGAGCCGCCGAGGTAGTACGTCTGATGGGTGAGTTTAAGGAAGGTGATACGGACCGAGCAGTTGAGGTAGGTCGTCTGATAGATGAGTTTAAGGAAGGTGATAAGGAGCGAGCAGAAACGGTTAAGGGAATGCTTTCTGAATTCAGGAAGGAGCAGGAAGAAACGGCTGCTGCCTGGAAGCAAGTTTTAGCCGCTATGCAGTCGGCTAAAGGACCGGCCAGGGTAGAAGCTGCTGTGGAGGTTAAACCGGCTGAGGAAGCTGTCGAGGAGGCAGAAGAAGAGACGATAGAGGACAGAGAAGAATTAAAGGAGAAGATTTTAGAGGTTCTTGAGGATAACCCGGACGGGCAGAAGATGACACAGATTGCTGAAACCCTCGGTATTGAGAACTGGCGTTCACTGATTCCTGTTATGCGGGAACTTCTTGACGCGGACGAAATACGAAAGGAAAATTCAACATATTATGTTGCTTAATAACCTTGAGTCGTCACGCGCAGTCGTGATCAAATAATGGAGGGAAATATAATGAGCGTGCAAATTATAAAAAAAGAGGGGGGGAAGATAACCCTTAAGTGCGCCTTCTGTCATGGAAAGGGTATCGACCCGTTTGAGATCATGTCCAAACTCTCCACCTGCCAGGTCTGTGGCGGCCGGGGAGAGGTGACCATTTTGGAACCGGCCATTGAATGCGTTTACTGCAGCGGCACAGGTATTCACCGTGACCAGCGCCTGACGTGTGTTGTCTGCGGTGGAAAAGGTATGGTAAACATAAAAGAGCCGTATGAGACCTGCCCCGACTGCGAGGGCAAGGGGGTCAAATCAGGCGATTACCTCCCTTGCTCGAAATGCGGCGGCAAGGGAGTTGTGAGTAAAAAGTAGGCGGGATGCAGTCGAGTTTGGTCAAGTAGTTAGTGCCTGAACGAAAACGCCTGGTTCCGAGCGGTCATTGCGAGGAGTGAGGAACGAACGACAAAGCAATCCCCTTGTTTCCGAGAGATTGCTTCGGTCGTGCCTCCCTCGCAATGACAGGAAAACTGTAATTTAGGGAGTTTCCCTTAAGGCAATAGTCAAGTTTGTTAGACCACTTGACTATTTGACCACTCGACCATTTAACCAAGTTCTAAGGAGGAAAATATGTCGATAGATGAAATGACAACTGTGCTGGAACCTCGTCCCCTGCCCAACTTTGTGGACACTCCCTACGTCAATGATATTACCGAGAGGTCTCTGGCCTATATTGCGGCGGGTTTTCCACTTCATTTGCGCGGGATTTCCGGAACAGGCAAAACCACCCTGGCCATGCATATAGCAAGTAAGATAGGCCGGCCGGTGGTGATGATTCACGGGGATGAGGAGTTCTCCACGTCCGACCTGGTTGGCGGCGAACATGGCTATCGTATGCGCAAGGTGGTAGATAACTTCATCCATTCGGTACTTAAGACCGAAGAGAATATGCAAAAAACGTGGGTGGACAATCGCTTGACCGTGGCCTGCAAGTATGGGTTCACGCTCATTTACGATGAATTTACGCGTTCCAGGCCGGAGGCCAATAACGTACTTTTATCAGTGCTCCAGGAAAAGATGCTGGATCTGCCGTCGGCCCGGGAGGGAGATAGCAACTACCTGAGAGTTGACCCGGACTTTACGGCAATTTTTACCAGCAACCCGGAGGAATATGCGGGCGTGCACCGGAGTCAGGATGCCCTGCGCGATCGGATGGTTACCCTTGATCTGGATCATTTCGACGAAGAGACAGAGGTTCGCATCACCGAAGCCAAATCAGGCCTCGTCAATGGTGATGCCTCCAAGATTGTTAAAATTGTCCGTGGCCTGAGGGATTCTGATGTGTACGAATTTGCTCCCACTATAAGGGGCTGCTGTATGATTGCCAAGACTCTTAAGGTCCGAAAGGCTTCGGTCAACAAGAATGACGAAATTTTCAAACAAACCTGTATGGATATTCTGGCATCAGAGACCAGCCGCATCGGCAGCAAGTCCAACCAGGAGAAGGTCAGAAATGTCATTGGGGAATTGATTGATCAGCACTGCTGATGAAATTGAATATTGAATATTGAAGATTGAAGATTGAAGATTGAAGGAATTCTGTCAATTTTTTAAAAAAACAGAGCGAAGCGATTTCCACAAATATACAATTTTCAATATACAATTTTCAATTTCTTTGGTCTTCAATCCAAAAAGGGGGTGTACAAATGGCTTTAATGCGAGTTTTTGTCAGGGTAGATAAAGAAGGTAAAATTCCTATTCCCAAAAATATTCAGAGGAAAGTAGATTTAAAAGAAGGTCAGTTGGTTGAAATTAAGCTGGCTGGTACGAATCGGGCTCACCATATCGTCATTCACAAGCGGGAAAGCGCCAGGTAAAAACAGAAGTTGCAGGGTGGAATATGTCCAGGGAAGGAAAGTACGTTTACTGTATTATTGAAGGCAACGAAGGACGAAATTTCGGGCAGATTGGTATTGGCGGAAGAGGAGATATAGTCTCAACCATTGGCTATAATGATATTAGCGCGGTAATAAGCAGTTCTCCTATGACCAAGTATGTCATCAATCGGGAGAATATGATTTCCCACGAACGCGTCATTGAAGAGGTCATGAAGGATTATACGGTATTGCCTGTAAGATTTTGTACCATTGCGTCCAGCGCAGAAGATATACGTACCCTGCTCAGAAGGCGATATAGTGAATTCAATGGCCTGCTGAAAGATATGGACAACAAGGTCGAGATGGGCCTGAAGGCACTCTGGAAAAATGTAAACCAGATCTTTCACGAGATAGCGGAAAAGAACCAGGAGGTCGGGAAACTCAAGAAAAAGACCCGGGAAAAAGCCGGAAGGGGAAACAATGCCCTCAAGATCGATTTGGGTAAGGCGGTAAAGAAGGCCCTGGAAAGCAAAAAGGCTGATGAAGCCCGGAGTGTTGTGAACATGTTCAAGCGAACCGCCATTGACGCCAAAACAAATGATGTGTTTGGAGACGGCATGTTCTTGAATGCAGCCTTTCTCATAGACAGGACCCGCGAGAAAGAGTTCGATTTTATGGTGGAAGATCTGGTCAAGAAATATGAAGACAGGGCTACATTCAAATATGTGGGGCCGATTCCGCCTTTTAATTTTGTGAATATCGTGGTGAAATGGTGAAAGAAATTGAAGATTGTATATTGAAAATTGAAGACCAGGGCAATTGAATATTGAAGATTGAATATTGAAGATTGAAGGAATTCTGTCAATTTTTAAAAAGAAACAGAGCGGAGCGATTCCACAAATATTCAATATACAATATACAATATTCAATCCATATGCGATTCCACAAATATACAATATTCAATATACAATATTCAATCCATATGCGATTCTACAAATATTCAATATTCAATATTCAATATACAATTGCTCTGGTCTTCAATCCAAAGGAGTGAACAATGACTGACAAGAAAAAAAAGCAGAATGAAGAAAAAGCAGAGGGCACCGGTTTTGATTTCGGGATAGGTAGCCTTTTCGAAGGGCTTGGCAATTTAATCGATGCTGCGACTAAGTTGGCTGAAAAAGGTGAGGGGCTTTCCAAAACAGGTGAAATTAAATTCAGCGGCCTTGATAAAATCAAGGGACTTAAAGATTTAAAGGGCGTTTACGGAATCAATGTCCGCACCATGGCTGATGGCAGAACTTCTGTTAAGCCTTTTGGGAACATAAAGAAAACACCTAAGGGGCCGGTGGTGGAAGAGGTGCGCGAGCCCATGGTGGATGTTTTCGATGAAGCCGATGAGATCCAGATTGTTGCCGAGATGCCTGGCATCGAGGAAAAGGATATCAAGCTTGAGATTAAAGGGGACATCCTGAATATCAACGCCGAAGGAGAAAACAGAAAATATCAAAAAGAGATCCTTCTCTCCAGACCTGCGAAAGCCGGGGATATGAAATGGTCATATAAGAATGGAGTGTTGGAGATTAAGGTGAAAAAAAATTGAAAATTGAAAATTGAAAATTGAAAATTGAAGGAATTCTGCCAATTTTAATCCACAGATTACGCAGACCCGCCTGCCACTGCGAGGCACAAGCGGGCAGGTTACACAGATTTTTGTGAGTTATTGGGTTAAATTTTTCGAAGCTTGCTGCGAGGTAGTTAATTTAAAATGATAGAGCGGAGCGATTCCACAAATATTCAATCGACAATCTTCAATATTCAATCCTATTGCCAATGACCAGTGACCAGTGACCAGTGACCAATGTCTAATGACCAATGACTAATGACCAATGACCAATAACATGAAACCTCAAAAAAAGAATATTGAGAATAAACCCCTCACCCTCAAAGTAGCAGAGGCTTCATCCAAGGATGTAAGCCGCGGCATTGTCCGCCTGGACCCTGCCTGTTTCAAGAAAATCGGGGTTGAAGTGGGAGATGTGGTAACCCTCAAGGGAAAAAGGGAAACCGTGGCCAAGGTTATGCCTGCCTATATGGAGGACCGAGGCAAAGACCTGATTCGCATGGATGGAATTACCCGCGAAAATGCCGGTATTGGTATTGACGAAAAAATTGCCATCACAAAGTCTGACTTTAAACCGGCCCAAAAGATTGTTGTTACACCTTTGACAAGTATGCGTTCCTATGATGCCCGCTATATCGGAAGCCTCCTTGAGGGTTTGCCGCTATTAGAGGGTGACATGGTAAGAGCAAGACTTATCGGAACCCGCACCCAGGACTTTAAAGTTGTGTCCACCAAGCCCGCAGGCGTGGTGATAATCAACCCCAAGACCGTTATGAGGATTCAGGAGAAGAAGGGTGTTGGTGAGGCCGTGACCAGGATATCCTATGAAGATATCGGGGGGCTGGGCAAGGAAATCGGGCGGATTCGAGAGATGATCGAGCTGCCGCTGAAATATCCCCAGGTTTTTGAAAGATTAGGCATTGATCCCCCCAAAGGTGTGCTTTTACACGGCCCTCCCGGATGCGGGAAAACTCTCATTGCCAAGGCTGTAGCCAATGAGACCGATGCCTACTTCAGCCATATCAGCGGTCCTGAGATCATGCACAAGTACTATGGTGAAAGCGAGGCCCATCTCAGGCGAATATTTGAAGATGCCGCCGCACATGCTCCAAGCATTATCTTTTTGGACGAGATCGACTCCGTCGCGCCCAAGCGAGAGGAGCTGGGTGGTGAGAAACAGGTAGAAAAACGGATTGTAGCTCAGCTTCTGGCCCTGATGGACGGACTTTCTTCCAGGGGGCAGGTTATCGTCATCGGTGCCACCAACATTCCCAATGTCCTTGATCCGGCCTTGAGAAGACCGGGACGTTTTGACCGTGAGATAGAAATCAGCATACCGGACAAAAACGGCCGTCTTGAGATCCTCAACGTCCATACCCGGGGCATGCCTCTGGCTGAGGACGTGGACTTGGTGCGTATATCCGAGATTACTCATGGGTTTGTCGGCGCTGATCTGCAAGCGCTTTCCCGGGAAGCGGCGATGGTCACCCTCAGAGAGCTCTTCCCCATTATTGACTTCCAGATGGAAGAGATCCCTTACGAGACCCTGATGAAACTTCAGGTGACTATGGATGATTTCATGGAAGCCCTTAAGGAAGTGGAGCCTTCAGCTATAAGGGAAGTGTTTACCGAAATTCCCAATGTAAAGTGGAGCGATGTCGGCGGGCTCGCCGAAGCAAAAAGAGTTCTTAAGGAAACCATCGAATGGCCCCTGAAATATGATAAGTTGTTTGAACATGCGAAAACCAGTCCTTCCAAAGGCATATTGCTCTATGGTCCACCCGGAACAGGGAAGACCCTGCTTGCCAAGGCAGTTGCTTCTGAGTCAGAGGTAAATTTTATTTCAATCAAAGGCCCGGAGATACTCTCCAAGTGGGTTGGAGAAAGCGAAAAAGGCGTTCGTGAGGTTTTCAAGAAAGCAAAGCAGGCTTCTCCATGTATCATATTTTTCGATGAAATAGACAGCGTGGTTCCCAGGCGCGGTTCGGAAGCCGCATCCCATGTGGTTGACCGCGTCATCAGCCAGTTCCTGACCGAGCTGGACGGCATCGAGGAACTCAAGGGGATTGTAGTTCTGGCAGCCACCAACAGGCTGGACATTATTGATCCTGCTTTGCTAAGGGCAGGCAGATTCGATTTTCATCTTGAGCTTCCTGTCCCGGACGAAGAGACAAGATTGGAGATATTTAAAGTCCATACAAGAGGGAAACCTTTGAATTCAAATGTTGATCTTAAATCTCTGGTTGCTGCCACGGAAGGCCTTGTAGGGGCTGACATAGAGTTAATATGCAGGAAAGCCTCTCTGTCGGCTATAAGGGAGTTTATAGAATCGGGAGGTGAGGATTACTCAAAGTTTCGGGTTTCCGCTCTGCACTTTCAGGAAGCATTGAAGGAAAGACCAAAACAATTGAATATTGAAGACCAAAGCAATTGAAGATTGTATATTGAAAATTGAAGATTTGTGGAATCGCTCCGCTCTATCATTTTAAATGAACCATACTGTAAACGGTTATAATTGGAGCTTTTTATGTTTTCTGTGTAATCTGCGTAATCTGTGGATTAAAATTGACAGAATTCCTTCATTCTTCAATATTCAATCGACAATCTTCAATTCAATGACCAGCAACAAATTCGGGGAAAAATAATGACGCAAGATGGAAAATTCATTTACGGATTTACAAATAGCGATGAATGGAAAACATTCGGTCCCATAGGCATTGAACAGGGAGATGTTTGCTTTTTCCCCTATAAAGATGTCGCTGCTGTGGTTAGCGATTTGCCGCTTATACAATTTGATTCTCTACCCAGAGAAACTCTCCTCCGCAATCTGGCTATTTATCAAGCTGTTATCGAAAAGGTGATGAAAAGTCATCACATTATCCCGATGAAATTCGGAACCGTGGTTCAAGGAGAGGAAGATCTTAAGAAAATGCTGGCAAAGAGTTATGGCCGGCTCGTTACGAGTATTAAGGAGATGGAGAACAAAATAGAACTCGATGTGGCAGCACTATGGAGCAACTTTGATTCAATTTTAAGGGAAATAGGTGAAAAAGAGGAAATTAAGAGACTCAAAGAAGAGGCACTAACAAAACCTCCTGAACAGGTTTTTGAAATAAAGGTACAACTGGGAAAATTAGTTAAGGACACGTTGGATAAAAAGAGAGAACAATGTGCTTCTCAGTTATCGGATGTCCTGAAGAAGGATGCAGCAAATTATCGTTCCCACGCTGTCATGGATGACTCTATGATAATGAACACAGCCTTCCTGATAGATAAGGATAGACAGGAGACCTTTGAGACAAAGGTAGATCAACTGGATAAGCAATACAACGGCGGAATCAATTTTCGAATCGTTGGCCCCCTTCCCCCTTACAGCTTTACTACCCTGGAGATGAAAACGGTGGAATTCGGGGAGGTAAACGAGGCGAGAGAGATGTTGGGTTTAGGCGAAGAAGCGACGATTTCGGAAATCAAGAGTGCCTACAGGGAAATGAGCAAGAGATTTCATCCCGATAAATATCCTGGCGATCTGGAAGCACAAAAACGGTTTGAGAAAATGACTAAGGCCTATCAGATGCTCAGCGATTATTGCCAGGATGCCCAATGTTCCTTTAAAGAAGCGGATGTCAGGGACTGGATAGATGTCAGGAAATCAGTGGTCAGTGGTCAGTAGTCAGTAGTCAGTGGTCAGTGGTCAGCGGGGGAGTGAAAAAAAATGAACATCGAACATCGAACGTCCAACATCGAACATCGAATAGTGAAATCGCTTCGCTCTTTAAGATTGATGATTGTTGATTGATGATTGATAATTTGTGGAAGTCGCTTCGCTCTGCCATTTTTAAAAATTGACAAAATTCCTTATTCGACGTTCGACGTTCAATGTTCGATGTTCGACGTTCATCTTTTAAAACAACTCAGCGCTTATGGGAGATTAGTGGTCAGTGGTCAAATGAGAAAACTGCTTTATGTGCCGGTTATTCATGTGGATTCTGATTTAGGAAGCATTGCGCCAGCCATCGACAAAAGAAGTACAGAGATATGCGGAAGAGAGCGTTGGGAAAGACACAAACAAATCGTAACCACATTTTGGGATAATATTGAGAAATATTTCAAAAAACTAAATGCCGACAATTTGAAAATCTATCAGGATGGATTAATGGCGGATGGCGAGCTTGGTCAAAAGATCATTGAGGAAACAGCACAAAAAGGGAGCAGAAATTACCGGATTGTCCTTGACCTGATCAGAAGAGGCGGAGAGATCAGAAAAACAGAAGATATAGCGCTTCTTAAGGAAGAATATAATCGGATCCTCAAGCTTGCCCAGAGCAAATCACTATGGGAGAGGACTACGGCTTACATAGGGTACAGATTTCATAAAGGCCGGCTTATGATGAAAAGGGATAAATTTATTGCCGACACCATCAACAAGACTCTAAAAGAGGGAGAAACGGGTGCCCTTTTCATAGGCGCCTATCATGATGTGCTTTCTCTTCTTGCAAAGGATATTGCGGTTGAAGAGGTAAAAAAACGGGAAAAGGTGAAGGCCTATTTTAAAATGCTCATCTCCGGAAAGGATGAAGAAAGGTTTAATGAGCTGGGTAAGTATTTAGTGGACAGGGGACTATTGAAGAATGAAGAATGAAGAATGAAGGAATTCCACAAATCTTCAATCTTCAATCGACAATCTTCAATCCAATGACCAATGACCAATGACTAATGACTAATATGTAAGGAGGTAAAACAAAATGGCTCTAAGTATAAGAGAAGTGATAGAAAAGGCGCGGTCGGAATTAAGTTTGCTTACCGCTTTAGAGATTGGATCAACCCTGGGAGCAGCCAGAGATAGTGATGGATGGCTGGTGAGTATAGAGGTCATCGAAAAGCACTCCCTTCCTGACGGTATGGATATTCTGGCCACATACGAAACCAAACTCGATCCTGAAGGAAATATGTTGGAATTTAAGCGAATCAGGATGCGCAAGCGAATCGATACAGAAGACGTAGGAGACTAAAAAGTTGAATTCATTGAATGTGTCATTTCGACCGCAGGGAGAAATCTTATCTTTTCAATAGGTTGCAGAACAAAGATTTCTCGTTTCACTCGAAATGACAGGCTAAAGGGACTTTTTACGGCGGATTATTGTGGTAAAGGGGAGGAATGACTTTGGAATTTGAATACGTAGTACCTTTGCATAGGTGCAAAAACGTAGAGACCCGGCAGACCGGCGAAGCACACTTTCATGAAGGGGCCTTGCTCTGGGAGCCGGTTGACGTAAAAGAGATTAGTGAGCAGTACGATCCGGGCGTAATGGGTCGGCAGATCAGGGGGATACTCCGTAAAGAAACTTATCCGTGTGCGTTCTGCCGGGGTTCCGGCTCCAAGCCCAGGGGAAGTACCTGTTCGGTGTGCCGGGGTAAAGGAGTGGTCTCTGTTACACCGCCCGCCATGATTTGCGCTTTCTGCAAGGGCCGGGGCGAGGAGCGCCCCCGCACCAACATCACCTGTGTAGTCTGTCGAGGAAAGGGTGTGGTGCCGGTCAGAGAACCTCTGGAGCAGTGCCGCAGATGCAAAGGACGGGGGGTAGATTCTCACAGCAAGCTTCCCTGCGTCGAGTGCAAGGGAAAAGGAGTGGTGACAGTAAAAGGAGAAAAAGCATGAAGACTCCAGGCGTTAGAAAAACAGCCATAGACGAGATTGCCAGGGAAAAAGCAAGGGTTTTCGAGAAGAGGTATACGGGAAAATCTTCCCTGGAAAGAGAAGCCGAGGCTGTAAAGAGAAATCTTGAATATCAAAGGCTTCAATCGAAACCGGCTGTAACTCCGGCAGGGGATACCACTTCAGCTATCGCTTTTCAAGAGGTATCCTCCGACGAATTTCCAAAGAAAGCGTTATCGCATTCAATGCTGGATTCATGGATGCCTCAGAAAAAAAAGGAGAAAGAGGAAGCTAAACCAATTTCTATAAACACAGCCACCGTTGTGGCAATCAGAAAGAAGCTGATGGCCATGGAATGGCGCAGGGCAAAGGGAATAACTCGTCCCGATCCCCGGATGGTTTCCTTAGAAAAAGAGGCCTCTACATGGAAGGAAAGACGAGATGGCAGAAAAAGGCAAGAGGCAGAGGAGAAGCATATGATTGAGGAGCAAAAGGCCAAATTGCAGGCATGTGTGAGCGCTTTCGGTAAAAAACTCTATGGGGCCAGGGATAATGTAACCCCTGACATGGCTGTCCGGCTTTTTGAGGGCGCTTTTGATCCTATAGGCGAAGTCGTGGGTCTGAAATGGGATGAGGACGGATGCAGTGCCGTAATCGAACCCTGGGAGGAAAAGAAGCGGCGGCGTAAGGAGCGGCGCACAGAACCGGGTCTCTATGAGCTTCGTATCGATCAGGAATTGAATATTGCTTCTTACGAAAAAATAAAAGATGAGAAAAAGCAGCGGGCAGAGCAAGTTAGATATTTCCTCAAGCCTTTGATGAGTGTTATCCGTGAAAAAGCGCCTCAGGTAGGCATTGAAGTGCTTGAGGATGCGCTCAGCGAGGCCGGAAGGATTGTCGTCCTCAAGCAGGAGAACGGGGGATGGAGAGCAGTGGTTGAGCCCTGGGAGGAAATGCGGATGCGCAATATTGAACGGGGCGGACACCTCCCAATTGTGATGTATGCACTCAAGTTTGACACCGACCTGCAGGTGCTTGGGTCAAGGAAAGTTATAGATTAGAAAAGGGGAGTAAAAATGAAAGGGAGCGAAAAACAAGCATTAAAGATCATAAGGGAACTTGGTTCATGCGGACCCGAAAGAATTGCCCGCAAGATGGCGATGTCGGCAGAATATGCCGGCGAGTTATGCGCAGGTCTTCTGGAGGACGGATATCTTTCAAAAACCGGTAAGGGTGAATATATGCTCACTCCCGGGGGAGAAAAGGTGATCAGCCGAACCTTGATCCATGGCCAGGTTGCTATACTCAAGGGGGTTTAAATATCCGGTTGAAATTTATCTAAAAGAAAGGAGGTGAAAAAAGATGGGATTTATGGGTAAAGAAAGGACTACGACCGCAGTCAGGGCAAAAGAAGACATGAAGAAGGTAAAAAAATATCAGGCTGTAACCAAAGAATATCGTCAAAAGCATCTCAAGATCCACGCTGAGTGGGAAAAAGAGCTGGGCAAACTTAGGATATAGCCTTAGCATGCCTATCGAACCTGGGACAGGGGGTGTATTTCCCCCTGACCTGGCCTCTGCTACTCATTCGAGTAGTGGGGAGTAAACCATAATTATACACAACGTCATTTATCATTACCAATGACTAATGACTAATGACTAATGGCCAGTGACTAACAATGACGCTGTGTATAGCAGCCACGAGGGAATCAGCATATGGCATTTATAGTGGACGACATCCTTTTTGCTCCCATCAAGGTTCCGGTATGGATTGCAAAAAAACTATCCGAATCCGCTGAGAAAGAGAAGACTGATGATTCCAGGATCTACGAAGACTTGTTGAATCTTCAGATGCGCTATGAGTTGGGAGAAGTTGGCGACGAAGAGTTCGACAGACAAGAGACCCGGCTGATGGAAAAGCTTGAGGAAATCAGGAAATATAAGGAAGGGGATTAATCATGATCAATGATGATAATAAGCATAATAAGGATAAGGTTCCCTTTCAAAAAGGAAGATTTCCGCTTATCAGCAGCGTTATCGGCCTGGTCAGCGGGATTCCCCGGATAACCCTGCCCCGGTTCTTGGGGTTGATGCCTTCCTGGGGTTGGAGCAAAAGCATGAAGCGCAGGAAAAGCCTCCGTCCGGTGGAAAAAGGGCTGCTTGGCACGATCCTGAAAGCCCCTGTCACCATTCTTCTAAGCCCGCTGACCGGGGTAGCGAAACTGGCCGGAAGGATGGGCGCTATTGCCGAGGAGGAGATGGATCAGGAAGCCAACCTCAAGGATGCTCTCCTGGAGCTGCAAATGCGCCGGGAAATGGGGGAGATGACAGAGGAAGAGTACAAAGAAAAGGCTGGGGATTTACAAAAAGAGCTGGATGAACTGGTAGAAGAAAAAAAGGAGGAGTGATTGCCATGACTGCAAGAGAAAAAGAGATTTTTGAGGTGGTAGAAAAGCTTGGGGGCATTGCCCACCCCACAAAAATTGGAAAAGAGATGGGTATTTCAGCCGACTATGCTGAACAGCTTTGCCGGGACATGGTGTGGCAGAGCAAGTTCATTAAGCATGGTTTAAAATTTGCGATCAAGGCTGGATGAACATAAATTAGCTGAAAGATCAAAGCTCAAAGCGAAAAAGGAAAATTCTGTACTATCCGGAGAGGAGGTAATTGATGCCAAGCGGAACTGAAATGGCGGTTTTGAAGGGGATTAAAAAAAGAGGGGGAGAGACTAATCTGTTCGGGGTAGCCAGAGAGATAGGGCTGAGCGCAGATTATGCAAAGATTATATGTCGTTCCCTGGGTATGGCCGACTATCTGGATATGTTGAGCAGCGGAAAGATCAGGCTTACCCGCAAGGGGTGGAAGGCCGTAGGCGGCAGAGATGAGGTGCCGCCGGAAGGGGAAGAACCCGCAGAAGATGGGTCCGCTGAAGCCAAAAAGACCAAAAAGAAAGGGCCCGAAAACCGGGAGGAAAAGTATCAGCGCTGGAAGTCATCGTGATCGCTTTGATTGTCGATTTCATGATGGCTACCAATGACTAATGACCAATGACGCTCTGTATAAGATTGGAGGAATGGGAATGGAAGACTGGCAGACGGCAAATAAATCTGGCGTACCACATAACCTGAGACAGAGAGAAGGTGGCTCAGGTCCGCAGGAAGGGCTTATATGGAATCCTGCAAAGATCAGGCCTGGCCGGGCCGGCATGTTTGAGCCGGCAGGCGGGCTGGGGCTGCCTGAAAAGACTATATTGAGGGGAGGCTTGCAGAAATGTGGTTTTTGTGGGGGGACGGGAAGCAGGAAGGGATCTATCTGTCCAGCCTGTAAAGGCAAAGGAGAAGTTTATATCAAGACAGGGAGTGCGGTTGTGTGTGGTTTTTGCAGGGGCACCGGTGAAGACAAGCCCAGGAGCAATGTAACCTGCCTGGTCTGTAAGGGAACCGGTGTGGTGACAGTGGAGGAACCCATAGAACCGTGCCCTCAGTGCCGGGGCCGGGGCCGGGAATCAGGAAATGCGAATCTCCCCTGCGGCAGGTGCAGGGGTAAGGGCGTGGTCAATGTAAAGGAGAGCGGGGCGCGGCTTTTGGGCCGCCCCAGCGGGAGCGCCGGCGAAGTAGCGATCGTGGTTCACGACATGGGAGAGGCCGGCAAAACGCAGATCGCAAGGAGGGTTGGCCTGAGTACCGACTATGTAGCCTTTGTCTGCGAATCCATGATCAAAAAAGGCTCTCTTCAAAAAACAGGGAGCGGCATCTACACGCTTACGCCGGAATGTAAAGCGCTTTTTGCAAGAGATGAGGCTGTTGAGCTTGAAAAAGTGACTACCGAACAGGTACTTTTGCTGCGGCTTGTAGAAGAAGGAGAAGCGACCATTGCCGATCTCAGCGCCAGGTCTCGTATTCCTGTAGATCAGGTACAGAAGATTACCGGAGCAATGGCAAGGAAGGATTTTTTAGACATGCTTCTCAACGGCAGGATCCGCCTGGCCCGCAAGGGCATGAAGGCATTGGGAAAACATAAGTGATCAGTGGATAGTGAAGACCAAAGCAATTGAAGATTGTATATTGAAAATTGAATATTTGCCTGCCCGCCATCGCGAGCCATACTCAATGCTCTTCGTCTTTTTGTTGCCTTGCTCAGGCGAGGCAGGCGGGTGGAATCGCTCCGCTCTGTTCTTTTAAAAAATTGACAGAATTCCTTCAATCTTCAATCTTCAATCGACAATATTCAATTTTATTACCAGTAACAACGGAGTTAAAATGACTTTGCTGCGGGGTTTTGGAGGTGTGGATGAGGATGGAAAGGTTGCCCTGGGGCGGAATTTTTTGATTCACCTGGGTTTGGATCTGGATTCATTAGTCATATTGAATGTGATGCGGATAAAGGGAAGCGGCCGAAAGCCATATTTAATCATCCACAGGCGGGGAGTAGCGCCCAGGCTTGGCCCATACGAGGTAGCCTTCTACCAGTGCCCATGCCGACTCGATGCCCAAAGCCGCATTATTCTGGACAACAGGGCTATGGATGAATGCTATTTTAAACCCGGTCTTTGGCTGGAGTTTAAGATGTCCGGCCCCGCCAATGCCCCGTGGCTGGTGATTAAAAACCGGGGCACAAAAAGGTTGACTTCTTTGCAGGAGAGAATGGGCGTCCAGCCCAAAAGTGGCAAGAGCATAAGTGGAAAGGGCAAATGGAATAAGAAGAAATGGCAGGTTATGGATATTGAATACTGATGTGCTCAACTCAGGGGAGAAAGGTGAAATAACATGAGCCAGAAGATAAGTGGTATCAAAAAGATAAAGACGGCCCAAAAAACCAAACTTCATTCAAAACCAAGGGTTGAGGGTCAGGAATACCTGGAACTTTACCTGATGACCAAAGCACGGGATCGACTGAAACGTTATCATGAGGTAATAACCGAAACAAGAGAGTGTACAGCGGAAGAGATCGAAAATGTCGAACAAGAATTTGAAAAGTTGGAAAAGAAGGTAGGTATAGACAGACCTGATAGCCACTCTGACGTCAAGGCTGCAGGGACTGACAGCCCAAAAAATAAGAAAAGAAAACCGGCAAAATCCATGAAAACGGTGGTCATTGATTATTGAAGATTGAAGATTGAAAAGATTGAACGCTGAATGTTTATAGGGGAATAGTCTATCTTCATAAGGAAAAGTTAAAAGTATTATAAAAAAAGGAGGGAACAAATTATGCCAGTTCATGCAATGTCCGAGGTAAGGCCGATAGCAATTGCCAAGGATCAACCGGGTTTTGTAGAAACGCCGTATGTTAAGGGTATTCTCAGAAAGGCGATGAGATACGTTCAGGCAGGTCTTCCAATTCACTTCAGCGGGCCGGCAGGTACGGGGAAAACCACTCTGGCCTTTAAGATAGCAGCCCAGCTTGGCCAGCCGGTAATATTGATTCATGGGGATGAAGAACTCGGCTCTTCGGATCTGGTTGGCGGTCAGTACGGGTTCAGGAGAAAGAAGGTGGTTGACAATTATATACAGTCGGTACTCAAGACAGAGGAAGATATATCCTCCAAGTGGGTGGACGACCGCCTGACTGTGGCCTGCAAATATGGCTTTGTCCTGATTTATGACGAATTTACCCGTTCCCGGCCGGAAGCAAACAATGTATTACTCTCGGTCTTGGAAGAAAAGATGCTGGACCTGCCGGCAGCCAGAGGGGAAGAAGGTCATCTCAGGGTAGATCCAAAATTTAGAGCCATATTTACCAGCAACCCTGAGGAATATGCCGGAGTTTACAAAGCCCAGGACGCCCTGAAAGACAGGATGGTCACAATAAAACTGGATTACTACGACAAGGAAACAGAGATTGCCGTTACCCAGGCCAAGGCTGGGGTTTCAGAACAGGATGCCCGGCGAATTGTAAATATTGTTCGAGGCTTCAGAGAAATCTGTCAAAACGGAATGACACCTACTATCAGGGCCAGCATAATCATAGGAAAGGTTCTCAAGGTTAGTGGTGCAAAACTCATGGCCGATGATTCTGATTTTGTGGAGACATGTTTCGATATTCTTGATTCAGAGCCACAGAACGGCGGCGCCGGAGGCCCTGGGTCCAGGGAGATCCGTGATAACGTGATGAGCCTGATAAACACCCATTGCAACTAATATATCAGGTAGCCGTTCACGGCTTGAAAGTTGAAATTGGAAATTGGGAAGAACGGTACAAAAGCACGAAGGCCAAATTTCTAATTCCAACGTTCCGTGAACAGTTACTATATCAGAAAGGAATAGTCAAAAATGCCTAGTCCAAACGAATTAACAGTTTTGAGGACTGCTCAGGAATGTGGCGCTGTCCACAAACGGATAATCAGCCGTAAAATGGGCATCAACACAGAGTATGCAGGCTATCTCTTAAAATACCTTTCCAAAAAGGGATTATTGACTGCTATCTCTCCCGGCAGGTTCGAACTTACCAGGAAGGGTGAGGATACCCTGTTATATCAACTCCATCATATTAAAGCCATCTTGACGGCAAAGGCATATGGAACCATTCGACAGATAGATAGTGTAAATAAGAAAATGGGTGATTATGAGAACTATGTGAAGAGGAGAACGATAGAGAAATTTAGAAATACCTAACCCCGGACAAGCCGGTTGGAGCGAAGCGGAAATCCCGATTTGCCGGGGAACTAGATTGAATACTGATTATTGAAGACCAAAGGAATTGAAGATTGAAGATTGAAGATTGTCGATTTAAAGTGCCTAAAGTTACGGAGATTATATCCTTATGAAGGAAAAAGAAGGAAACTATATTTACTGCATTGTCGCGGCGAATGAAGAGCGGGATTTTCCAGTTAAAGGAATAGGTGACAGGGGAGACAGGGTCTATAGTATTTGCCATCAAAATATAGGGGCGGTCATCAGCGATTCACCCGTCATGAAATATCCCGTTAGCAGGAAAAATACTATTGCCCATCAGTTGGTGATGGAAGAGGTGATGAAAGAACATACGATTCTTCCGGTGAGGTTCTGCACCATTGCCGAGGATAAGGAAGGGGTTTCCTCAAAGGATAGAATTAAGCAGAAGATATTGAAAGAACGGCATGATGAGTTTAATGCCTTGCTTGCAGAAATGGAAAATAAGGCAGAGCTTGGCGTCAAGGCCCTGTGGACGGATATGGACCTGATATTCGATGAGATCCTTAACAAAAACAGGGAAATCAGGATATTGAAAAACAAGCTTGGTACCATGAAAGGAACGGAGGGGCATAATGAAAAAATAAGGTTGGGCGGGCTTGTTAAATCCGCTCTGGAGAAAACAAAGGAAAAAGAGGCAAACACGATATTGAAGCCGCTAAAGAAGATTTCCGTTGACAATCGGATCAACGATACGTTTAGCGACAGGATGCTTTTGAACGCAGCATTTTTAGTAGATCAGGCTCAAGGAGAGAAGTTTGACTCCTGTGTGAATGAATTGCAGGAAAGCCGGAATGGAAGGATACAATTGAAGTACGTGGGCCCTATACCACCAGCCAATTTTGTTGAAATCGTGGTGAAGTGGTAGTTAGTGGTCAGTGGTCAGTGACCAACAACTAATAACCAATGACCAATGACTAATGACCAATGACCAATGACCAATGACCAATGACCAATGACTAATGACCAAAAAGGAGGTATCTATTATGCGTGGAGAGCCAAAAGGCGCGTTTAAATGTCCAAGGTGCGGGAGCACTACCTGGGGGAATTTACAGTTTTGTCCGGAATGCGGCCAGTCACTCAACATGGAATGTCCTGAGTGCGGAGAAACATGGCGCTATTATTATGGAGAAGACCGTAAGTTCTGTTCCTCATGCGGAGCGCGAATAAGTAAAATGAGAGAAACGGGTTGAGTCCGTTATAAGTAGGGGTTATGGAAGAGCATGAAAAAGGAAGAAGACAAAGAAAACTCTGAAGAGGGAAAGGCTGGGGAAGATTTCGGAGGTGCGGCCGAAAGTGTCCTGGACAGCATGGGTAATCTTATACCGGGACTCGGCGGGCTTATAAAGTCATTGAAGAAGTCTGATGCATTTAAGGAAAGACTTGATTCGATAGATGAGGAGATTGACCGGAAATTAGAAGAAACCCCTCTCCGTCCTCCCAGTGGCATCCCCCCATCTGTTGCTCGCCGGGGTACAAGATCAAAAAAGCATTTTGATACTTTTACGGCAGGAGATGTCCCAATGGATAAAGGTGAAAGAGATGTGCCCGTTGATATATTTGAGGAAGAGAATAAGCTGCGTGTGATTGCCGAGTTGCCCGGCGTTAATGAAAAGGATATCAAGCTTGATTTGAATGAGGACACATTGATCATATCTGCAAGCCGGGGAAAACGAAGCTATCATAAAAAGGTCAAATTGCCCCGCACTTCCGAGAGTATAACCAGGAAAATATATAACAACGGCATCCTGGAGATTACCCTAACTTAGTACACGTATTCTTAAATACGGTTACGTATGATGATGCTTTTATTTATCCAATTTCCAGGTGCATGAAATAAGTTTGAAGTGCCTAAAGTGAGCTAAAGTGTTATAATATGAATAATGCCGAAAAATATTTTAACCGGGGCTGGCTGCTCAGCATGAAAGGCCTCCACCAGGAAGCGATCGATGCGTACAAAAAAGCGCTGGGAATAGATCCCGGCCACTCCCAGGCCCGCACCAATCTCAAGTTCATAAGTTATTTTAGTGGAATCGGGCTGGGCGAGGACCGGGTAAAAAATGTGGCGAACCTTAAAAATATTGAAAAGGGTGCCAAGAAGCTGCTCCAAAAACTTTAAAAAGGAGATTGCAGGCAATGAAGTATTCTACAGGGAGGGGAACAAAGTGCAGACACTCCACAGCCATGGAGTGGAATGATCTTGAAAAGAAGATAAAAAAACGCTCAAGGTTGAAGCATTCCACAGGGGATAACGCCGCCATAAAGCATGCCTGCGGAGTTGAACTTGATTTAAAGGCGGAAGACATGGACGATGCCATAGAGGCAAAAAAACGAGAGATAGCGGAGAAAAATAAAGAACCATCTGATAACTTTCAAAAATCATTCAAGAAGGTAAGCTTTGATTATTGATGACCAGGAAATGAAGTGGTCATTAGTCATTAGTCAATGGTTAGTGGGTAGTGGGTCGGTGGGTTAAAGAATATGAGGGATAGTTATGTTGCCAAGCTTTTTAAGTAATGAGAATCTGAAACTTGTAATTTTTGGCGGTAAGGGCGGCACAGGGAAAACAACCTCGGCCTCTGCAGCGGCCCTCTGCCTGGCCTGGCTCTACCCCTCAAAAAAGATACTGCTTATCTCCAGTGACCCGGCCCATTCCGTGGGGGATAGCCTGGGGATGGCCATTGGTGCGCACAAGGTGCGTGTTGACGGGATACCGAACCTCGAGGCCCTGGAAATTGAGCCCGCTCCGATGCTTAAAGATTTCAAGAAGAAGCACGAAAAGGAAATCAACGAGATCATCAAACGGGCCGGATTCTATGGGCAGATTAACGTGAAGGAATTCCTCTCTTTCTCTCTTCCGGGCATGGAGGAAATGATGATATTCTTACATGTTGCTGAAAAATATAAATATACCTGGTACCAGCCTCAGGAGGCGGATATTATCGTACTGGACACCGCCCCCACCGGGCATACCCTCCGCCTCTTGGATATGCCCCAAATGATGGACGAATGGATGGATGTGGTTGACCAGTCCCTCCTGAAATATAAGACACACCCTCGACTCTATGCCTCAGGGAGCACATATCACGAGGGAGATCGGGTAGATCAGATGGTGGAAAACATACGGTCGGACTTTGCGGCTGTCAGAGAAATGCTTACCAGTCGAGAACAGACCGAGTTTGTGCCGGTGCTTATCCCCGAGATCATGGCCATCGAAGAGACGAAAGATTTGCTCAGGGCTTTGAAAGATAAACAGATCCGGGTAAACAGCATTGTGATCAACCGGCTAAGGGGCAGCAATGGGAACTGCCCGTTTTGTGCCTCCAAGGTAGAGGATCAATCGGAATCCATAAAGGAGATTGAAAAAGCGTTTGAAGACCACAGCCTCATCAAGGTGCCCCTTTTTCCTTATGAGGTTCAGGGGATAAGAAGCCTGGAAAAATATGCGGATGTCCTCATGGACGAAATTCAAACTATAGAAGTAAGGGCTAATACAAACGAGTCTATTATTTCTCAAGTCCCCGCGATAAATCATCCCTCGATTGACTCTCAGGTGAAATTTGTCATGTTCGGGGGCAAGGGCGGGGTGGGCAAGACCTCCATGGCCGCTGCTATGGCCGTTCATCTGGCCAAAACATATCCTGATCAAAAGGTGCTGATCTATTCGGTCGATCCTGCCCATTCGCTGGCAGACAGCTTTGCAATGGAAATAGGAGATAAGCTTACGCCTATCAACACCAATCTTTTCGCCATGGAGATCGATTCGGAGCATCTTCTGCATGATTTTATAGAGGATTACCGGGCCATTATCCGGGACGCCTTTGATACCTGGGAGAGCATGCGAGAAAACAAAATGGAAATGCGGTTCGACCGCAATGTGATGGCCATGTTTGCCCGCACCGCTCCGCCGGGCATGAACGAGGTATTTGCCCTGGAAAAGCTTACCGAATTTATTAATGAGAAGAAGTTTGACTGGTATATCCTGGACACCGCGCCTACAGGCCACCTCCTGGTTCTCCTTGAGTTTCCCAACCTGGTCAGAGACTGGTTGAGCCGCACATATCGCAGCCTGCTCAAGTACCAGGTGCAGATAGCCCTGACCAACCTTAAGGAACTTGGGGACAGGATTCTGAAATCAACCCAACTGGTCAATAAAATACATGACATGCTTACAAATCCGGAGGTCAGTCAACTGGTTACCGTGACCATCCCTGAGGCCATGGGCGTAGAAGAGACCACCAGGCTTATTGCATCGGTAAAGAGATTGGGTGTCCCGTGCAGCAATATATTCGTCAATATGGTTACGCCTTCATCAGGTTGTGCTTTTTGTTGTTCCAAGAGGGAGGGTGAGCAGAGATATATCCAAAAGTTGTCCCAAAAGAATCCGGAATATAACATTGTGCAGGTTCCCCTTTTTTCACATCAGATCAGGGGGGTGGAGAAGCTTACAAGGTTGTCGGAGACGATCTATGGGAATTGAGAGGGATTACAGGTGCGATGAAGAAGACAGGGTACGGCCGTTTTAATCCTCAGGCGCAATTGAGGTTAAGGAGCGGCCTGGAGATGCAGCGGGAGATGGAGATGCCTTCTGATATCGAAGGAGAAGATGTTATCATGGCCGGGCAGGCAAGTTATCAGGATGGCATGGTGACCAGGGCCAACTGGAAACCCGGTTATCTATACCTGACCAAAGAGCGCCTTATATTCCTGCAAGGGGCAAACAAGCTTTTTGAGATATCGTTGAGTTCTCTAAAAGATATATCAATTATACAAAGGAATTGGGTTCCCAAAAAGAAAGTGGAGCAACTGCAGCTCATACAACAGAGTGATAGCTTTAAAAGAGTATTTTTTCTTTTTGCCGGAAACCTTGAGGAATGGAAAAAAGCTATTGAGCTTTCTAAAAAGGAGGAAGGAAAAGATGGTTAAGAGGCGAAGAAGAAAGTCCGCAGAAACGATTTTACCTGAGCTGGAGAAAATCTCCTGTGCATTTTGCAAGGGAAAGGGTAAAGACCCATTTAAACTCTTATCTCCTCTTTCAAACTGCCCGGTCTGTCAAGGCCATAAAAGCGTTTATGTCATAAAACCTTATGAGACCTGCCCCGCTTGTGAGGGCACCGGCGTTTACTACAGGAGCAGGCTCTTTTGCTGGAACTGTCATGGCAAAGGGGTGGCCCACATAAGACCGGAAGAAGAGCCGGAAGCAGAAAAGGAAACAAAAGATTGATTTTGGAGCAAGGGAATAGGGAATATTAAAGGAGACCAAAATGGCTATAGAACCATCTCGAAATGGTGGCGGCGGTTTAGCTGATGTAATAGACAGGATCCTGGATAAGGGACTGGTGATTAACGCAGACATTACTGTATCTGTGGCCGGAGTTGAACTGCTGGGCATCAAGATCAGGGCGGCACTCGCATCCTTTGAGACAGCAGCCAAATATGGGCTGGAGTTCCCCTCTGGAACCAACCTGGAAACTCCTGCCTGGAAAGAAGCCCTGGTGGCTAAAGAAGGCTGTCCTCAATGTGAAAAGAGGGTTCCAATAGAAGACCTTATCTCCACCGGCTGCCCCTGGTGCGGATGGATCAGCGCAAGGGCGATGAAAGTTATTGAAGAATGAAGACCAAAGCAATTGAATATTGTATATTGAAAATTGAATATTGAAGGAATTCTGTCAATTTTTAAAAAAGACAGAGCGAAGCGATACCATCAATCATCAATCAACAATCATCAATCATCAATCTTAAGGAGCGAAGCGATTCCACAAATCTTCAATAATAAAAGGTTCTCATGCCCATAGATATTGACGAAAAAAACCTTAAACACGGAGTCCTGGGATTAGTTATCGCTCTGGTTGAGATCATCAAGGAGGCCCTCAGACTTCAGGCTTTGAAAAGAATGGAGGGAGGAAGTCTTACCGAAGAAGAGGTTGAGAGGCTCGGGGAAGCCCTGATGGAC
>JAUSPI010000194.1 GCA_030655775.1 Syntrophales bacterium | reverse complement strand
AAGGCCGGCGGAAACCGGAAAAAAGCTGAACAGGGTATAATCTTTATCGATGAAATAGACAAACTGGCCGAACAGAGTTCTGATTTTGACCATTACAGCAACCGGGATGTTTCCGGCCGAAGTGTCCAGGAAGAACTCCTTGACCTTCTGGAGTCTGGCGGGTCTCGGAATGTTTTATTTGGCAATCACCTGCAACAACAGATGGAACTTGACACCAGCCGGATACTGTTTATTGCGGCCGGTGCCTTTAACGGCCTGGACCGGATTGTTAAGGAAAATCGCCGCTGGAAAGCAGGAATCGGGTTTGTTTCAGCAAAAACAAGTTCCGCATTTTCAGAAAATGTCGGCTCTTCCATAGGGCCTGCCGATCTTGAAAGTTACGGGTTTATCCCAGAACTGCTGGGCCGATTCCCGGTAATCTGCTCGCTTGCGTCGCTATCTGAAAATAATCTTGCGAGCATCATGGTTGAACCTAAGAACTCAATTCTGGGAGAATACCAGAAATACTTCCGCTCTTTTGGCATGGAAGTTGAGTTCAAAGAAGGAGCGCTGAAAAAAATCGCGCAAATCGCCGCGGAAAGAGGCACCGGTGCCCGCGGACTGCGCAGCGTCTTGGAGGCGGTCCTGCAGCCCTATTTATTCGCAGTAGGCGATAGTGGCAGCCAAGCGATTGAAAAACAAGTAACCATTGACGAAAAAATGGTTGAGTTTTAGCCTTGTAAGTAGAATTTCACTCCGGTGGACCCGGATAAAACAGTTTGTACACAGGAGGAGTCTATGGATATGAAGGATATGAAAGTTCTTAAGAGGTGGTGTGATGAAGGAAGAGTTGCCAGAAACAAGATATGGGAGATAAAAGAAAAGGGTAGTTTGTGTACAAAAGAGGATTACGACCCTGTAATTAACTGTTTTACTGAGTGTCTAAAACAAAACGATTGTTACTCTTCAGCTTACGAATATCGTGGAAACGCATATCTTGAACAAGGAGAATACGACAAGGCTATCGCTGATTACACCAAATTGATATCACTTACTTTTCAGTTTTCCCTCTTAGATTATAACGAGAGCGAAGTCGCGGGGTATTATGTTCTTCGGGGAGACGCTTACGTTAAGAAGAATGAACAAAAAAAGGCCTTCCATGATTACAACAAGGCGATTGAAAGTTGCTCCAACTTGATTGACAAAATCACCAAAGGTGAATGGAGAAAGCTTATAAGAGACCCCCATCAGGGATCTCGGTGGGCTTTCCGTTGTGTATATTTAACGCGAGGAAAGATATACGTCAGGAAAAAAGAATACGACAAAGCCATTGCGGATTGTAACAGCGCAATAAAAATCGGTCCAAAAGACTCTTATCCCTACATTGAAAGAGGAAAGGTGTATTTTAAAAAAAAGGAATACGACAAAGCTATTGCAGATTACACCAAGGCAATTAAGATTAATGGGATCTTTTCCTCTGTCTTTTTTGGTTCGGAATTCTCACAAGAAAGCACCCAACATGAAGATGTTTATGTGTGTCTCGGGGATATGTATTCTCAAAAAAAGGAATGCAACAAAGCCATCGCCGCATACATTAAGGCGGCGGAAAGTTTTTGCTGGTCAGGATCTCTAAGAGAAGGTACCGCTGGCCCTCCTTATAAAGAAAGTAGGTACTATAAAAAAGTTCGGGAATGTATGCAAAAAGTCAAGTGTTTAGGTGGAAAAATATCAAACAAATTTCTAAAAAATATACTTTATGAATTTGATTGATTCCTTTCGACAAGATAGCGCGTGAATGAACCTGAAACTACCAATTGGAGTGTTATAGAAAACGCAATCAAACTTTTAACAGTTTGTGTTGGGAAAATAGGATAGAATGACTAATTTGCATAAGTTTGAGCGGTTTGCTCGATCTGTCAGAGAAACAGAAGCTTTCTTTAACAAGTCCGCAAGGGATTTATTGAAAGCTTTGGTTAGCGCTACACACGATAGAGGATTCGGAACATGCGAATACATCTTTTGGATTTCTCCAGAAGGACAATTAGAGGAAGCTCCAGGAGGTCATCAAGAAAAGACAACGTTTATGATGTCTCCCGAAGAGTATAAGCTTTCCAAGCATTATGGTTATCTTAGGGGTCGTGTTGGTAGAACCGTAGATAATAAACAATTCATTATGGTTTATAATTTAAAAGAGGAGTTTATTGTTTCAAAAAAGAAAATAGAGCAATTACAAAAAGGAATTACTTCAATGCCTATTCCAATTGATGACGATGCAATTGTAGTTGCTGGTGGTGAAGTATTAGGAACGGTTCTTGATGTCTCTGCTTTGTAATAGATATTGAATTTATCTGTTGGAAAATGAATCTTCTTACAGGAGGAATATGCCTGATAAATTGAAAATCTGGTTAGACGATGAAAGAGACCCGAAGGACTGGGAACATCCTGGCTGGACTTGGGTAAAGACAGCTAATGAGTGCATAGAACTTTTGAAGAAGGGAAACGTGGAAGAAATTAGCTTTGACCACGATTTGGGGGAATTTAACGGTAAGAACGAAAAAACTGGCTACGACGTTATTAAGTGGATAGAGGAAGAAGTCTTTACGAACAAGGATTATCTACCCCCTAGAGAAATGGATACACATTCTGCTAACTTCGGGGGTCACAAGGGCATAGAGCTCGTCATAGAACACATTGATAGAATGATGGTTGAAAGATGGGGAGATATTTGTAAGAAGCTAAAAATCTGGTTAGACGATGAAAGAGACCCTGAAAAATGGAACCATCCTGGCTGGATTTGGGTAAAGACAGCTAATGAGTGCATAGAACTCCTTAAAACAGGAGGGGTTGAAGCTATCAGCCTTGACCACGATTTAGGGGAAGTTAACGGTAAGCAGGAAAAGACTGGCTACGATGTTATACGGTGGATTGAAAACCAAGTTGGCGAAGATACGGGTTTCCTGCCTCCCAGAATAATGAAACCACACTCCTCCAGCTACACAGGTTACGGGAAGATAAAGGTTGCCATAAAACACATAGAGGCGATGATGGTTGAAAAATTAGGAGAAGATTGGCGGAATAGGTGGGATAATAAGGGTTAGGAAAGCCTCAAGAATGGCTCAGAAATCGATTCTAAGGCGTTATTTCCTTAAGGGTGCATATTCCCGCGCGGTCCAGGAGCCACCCATTCCGGTCAAAGGAACCACCCCCGTAGTTAACAATTCAATGAGATAATTTTCAAGTTAATCGAGGTCCGCCCAATTTACTTTGCTCCGGCTTTACGTAACATCCTGATGATTTTTCGGTAACCCTCGCCTTTGGCAAAAATTAATGCGTCCAGGTCACAATTCTCCCGTGCATTAACATCCGCCCCGGCCGCTATGAGACTTTTTACAACGCCGGTATGTCCGTTGCCCGCTGCATACATAAGGGGCGTCCAGTTGATTCTATCTCTTATATTTACATCAGCGCCGGCCAGAATCAATCTATTCACCTCGGCAGTATTTCCATCTTTAACCGCTTTGATTAGCCTGCCCATTTTTTCCAAATCTTTAGTTCGGTCGTCATCTTTCGCTCCGGCCGCTCTTAGGACCTTTACTATTTTAGTATATCCTTCCCAAGCAGCCA
>JAUSPI010000193.1 GCA_030655775.1 Syntrophales bacterium | reverse complement strand
AAGCACGTAATTGATGCAGTCATACATTTTGCAGCAGATACGAGAGTAGGATCTTCGATGGTTTACCCAAGTCAGTTTTTTAACAACAATGTGGTAAATGGAATTACCCTTCTGGATGTCATGCGGGAGTTCGATTGTCGTCGCATGATTTTTTCCTCAACTGCTGCTATCTACGGCGAACCTCAGTACATCCCGGTTGACGAAAAACATCCCCAGCTTCCGGTTAATCCCTATGGGGAGTCTAAACTGATGTTCGAAAGAATTTTGGATTGGTACCATAGAGCCTACGGCCTCAAGTTTAAC
This sequence comes from Syntrophales bacterium, assembly GCA_030655775.1. Lineage (NCBI taxonomy): Bacteria > Pseudomonadati > Thermodesulfobacteriota > Syntrophia > Syntrophales > Syntrophales bacterium. Next base: position 6,795 of record JAUSPI010000193.1, on the reverse strand, counting down.
GCCTTGCGGTACTTCAATGCCGCCGGGGCGAGTAAAAGATTTGGTGATGCGAAACGCAACGTGACTCTCCTCATTCCGGTAATTATGCAGGTATTGCGTGGACAGCGTGAAAGGCTGCAGATATTCGGCAACGATTACCCGACAAAAGACGGTACCTGCATCAGGGACTATATACATGTGCTGGATCTTGCTCAAGCTCACATTCAGGCTATGCAAAACCTGGAGAAACATCCCAGCGGCAGATATAACCTGGGAAATGGACAGGGGTTTTCGAACCTGGAGGTAGTTAAAACGGTGGAATCCGTAACCGGCAAAAGTGTTCCTTTCGAATTTGCCCCCCGACGGCCCGGCGATCCGGCAGTTCTTATAGCTTCTTCAGATCTGGCTCATCAGGAACTCGGTTGGCAACCAAAGTTTGCTAAACTTGAAGAAATCGTCGCCTCAGCGTGGGAATGGCATAGCAAACATCCGAATGGATATAAATAAAGCTTTCTTAAAAAGAACCCACAAAGTTTCCATTTCTTTAATGTGGACAAGTTCGCAAAAAGTCAAAATGTGCACAATTATGTCATTCCCGTGAAAACGGGAATCCAGCCTTTTCAAATGTTTAGCCGTTTATAGATTCCCGTCTACGCGGGTATGACTGACTTTTTACGAGAGCATCAATGTAGGTTTTTTGTAATACGGAAAAGATGAGTTGTATTAGAACTTATGAGTAAAATTAATTCACCAGAGCCGCTTGCAGGTTCCTTTGGACATATGCGCGAAGGTTTGATGTTACTGGTCATGGCGGTTCTTGTTTTCATGATCTATTCAAACATACTGAAAGCTCCTTTTGTGTTTGATGATCAGCAAAATATTCGGGATAATCCACATGTTCGCCTAACTGAACTTACCTTCAAAGGCATTAAAGAAAAGATAGTTGAAAACCCATATAATAATCGTCCGGTAGCCCACGCCAGCTTTGCTCTTAACTATTATTTCCATAAGTATAATGTCATGGGTTATCACCTCGTCAATATCCTGATACATATAATGACAGGATTTTTCCTTTATTTTTTCATTAAAATTACACTGAATATAACAACATTATCAACAAGCTGCCAGCAACCCACATCCGGTAACCCGCAATTTGTAACCCGCGATCCGCATACGGGATTTTCCAACCATTCGCTAATAGCCTTTTTTGCCGTCCTTATCTGGCTTGTTCATCCGATCCAGACCCAGTCGGTTGCCTATATTGTTCAACGGATGAATAGCATGGCCGCAATGTTTTATGTCTTGTCCTTTCTGCTGTATGCAAAAGCCCGTCTGACAGAGAAAAAAGAGAAAAAATGGGTATTGTTGGCCGGTTGTGTACTTGCAGGAATATTGGCCCTTGGTTCCAAGGAGATAGCTGCGACACTTCCCTTTTTTATCTTTCTGTACGAGTGGTATTTTTTCCAGGATTTAAATCGAGACTGGTTTAAGCGTCATCTCCTCCTTTTTTCGGGTATCGTGATTCTTTTTACAATTGTGGCAGTCGTATATATGGGAGCCCATCCGCTGGAAAGGATATTGTCCGATTACGACAAACGCAGCTTTACCCTGACACAGAGGGTATTGACAGAGTTTCGGGTAGTAATTTACTATATAAGCCTTCTGGCATTCCCTCTTCCTTCCCGGCTTAATCTGGATCACCATTTTGCGGTTTCCAGTTCTCTGATTAATCCCGTAACCACCATATTTTCCATCGTGTCTGTTATAGGATTAATCGGACTGGCGTTATATATGGCTAAAAGAGAGCGGCTTTTATCTTTTTGTGTCCTGTGGTTTCTTGGTAACCTGGTGATCGAATCCTCGGTTATAGGGCTTGAGATTGCATTCGAACACCGTACCTATTTACCTTCCATGCTTGTAAGCATGATGGTGGCTACATTAGTCTGCCGATATGTAAAACAGAAACGGGTTATTCTTTCACTGCTGTGTGTTGTAACGCTTGTTTTTTCCTATTGGACGTATGAAAGAAACAAGGTTTGGGGCAGTGAACTGTCCCTCTGGGAAGATTGTATAAAGAAATCTCCAGGGAAGGCAAGACCGCACTACAATTTAGCAAATGTTTTAACGCGGCAGGGTAATATAGATAGGGCCATAAAGCATTATCATAAAACTGTGCTGATAGAGCATAATCATGTTAGGGCACACGTAAATCTTGGGAATTCTTATCTGGAAAAGGGAAATAGCTCCGATGCCATTAAACACTATTCCGATGCGTTGCTAATAGACCCTGACAGGGAAGGAGCACATATTGGCATGGGTAACGTGCTGTTAAGTCTGAATAGATTTTCTGAAGCCCTGAAACATTATTCAGAAGTAATGAGGATAAACCCTGATTCTGCAGATGCTTACTACAACATGGGTTGCGTTTTTTCACAGCAGAATATGCGGCCTAAAGCAATTGAATATTATTCCAAAGCCGTGACGATCGATCCCTCCTTGGCAGAGGCGCACAACAATCTTGGTTATGCCTTGATGCATGAAGGTAAAATAGTTGAGGGAATAAACCATTTTCGTGAGGCCGTTCGTTTGAAGCCGGACTTCATGGAGGCGCAGAAAAATCTAAAAAAGGCCTTGACAATTAAGGAAAAAGCTGTCGAAAAAACACAAACTTTAAGATTAAAACCACCGACAGGGCAGCGTAATCCTGCATACCATTATGATCAAGGGAATATGTATTATAAGATGGGGGCATTAGAATCTGCCATTGATGAATATGAAAAGGCTCTGTCAATTCAGCCGGATATCCTTCCTGTTCTGAACAATCTGGCTCTTGTCTATGTTCAGAAAAAAGATTATGCGAAGGCAGCCTCAGTTTTCGGAAAAATGATTAGTATTGAACCCGATAAAGCCGACAATTACTATAATATGGCCTGCATGCACGCACTTCAGAATAATATCAATGAGGCCATGTCGTGGCTTAAAAAGGCCATCGAGAAGGGGTACGACAAGTGGGACCTGATAAAAACTGACGGGGATCTGGAAAGTATCAGAAAGTCTTCGGATTATAGGGAACTTATCCAGGGGCATTAATACGACATACCAGAAGGAATCAACGGATTTGATTCGCAATTAAAATGCGGCCAATGGAAGAATTGTTCAATGATACCTGATATATCTTACTTGATTTTAGATTATAACCCGAAAGGTGAGCAATACGCCCAAGATGTTTTAAGTGAAACTATTGACACTTTTTATGACAGGAAAAGTAAGAATCTAACTTGTGATGTATTCCTTCTGGACCAAGGATCTACGATTGATCATAAAAAATGGATTTTAGAAAAACAAAATAAGTATGGATTTTCAACTATATTGTTAAATAGAAACATAGGAATAAGCAAAGCTATAAACTTTTTTGTAAGAACCTGCAAGTCTCCGGTAATTGGACTAATTACATCAGACGTTATAATTACCTCAGGAATGGATGAAGACTTATACAATAAAGTGCAAATTCAAGAGGTTTACCAGGCGGCACCTTTTACAGATAAAAGTGACGTTGGTTACCAAACCTGGCAACCGAAAGAAGACTTTGGGTCGGATAATGTGGATTTAAGTGATTTACGAAAAAAAGGACAATCTTTCTTAGGAAGGGTTTTCAATAAAGAACACAACGATTATCTTAGATGTCTTGGAATTGAATTCAATGTCATGTTCTGGAGAAGGGCGATTTTTGACAAAGTTGGTTATTTCGATGAAAAATGGAAAGCCTGCTTTGAAAACAATGATTTTTCAGTGCGTTGTTTTCTAGCCGGAGGGTGTACAGCCGTAAGCTATAATTCATTTGTCTGGCATTATCACAAGGTAACAGAAAAAAATGAATCAAGAGAAAGATGCTATGACGGTTATATTGATGACTGGCACAACAAAATAAAAAAAATATGGGATGATAAATGGCCACAATTAAATTCGTATATTGATATATATAAACCGTTGAGAAATAAGAACATTAGTAATGTTCCAGCATTATATGAAAAATTTAAACATAATGTCTATCTTCCTTATGAGCAAGTCACTGATTATTTTTGATTGCTGAGGTAAGGGCAACTTACTTTCTTTTGAAAGTTTTCCGGGAAATATTCTATGTATATCGATAAATTTACAGGGTTTACATCACAATTTAATGAACAAAACACCAAAGAAAAGATATACTATATCCTAAATTATAGTGTCCCTGTATTAATGGGCGTTTTTCTGTTTTTTGTCCCTTTTCCACACACAACGGCTATCAAAGAAATCTGTTTATATTTTTCTATACTTATTGTTTTCTTGTTAATCCTTTGTAAAAAGACCGATTTTTCTTTCAAATCGCCACTCACCCTACCTCTTGGGCTTTTTGTAATCTGGGCATTTATTGGCCTTTTTTTTGCGCTTGATACGGAAAACAGTCTTCACGATTTCCGGGCACATTTACTTAAATATCTGGCCATTTACTACATCCTGATCAATTTTTTCAGTTCCCGAAAACGACTCATAATTTTATCATGGATAATAATCATATCAGCCGCGATTTTTTCCATTGGAGGGTTGACTTATTTTTACGTCATATTGAAAAACCTTATATCGACAAGGCTTGGATTCTCGCAAATGATGAACATTGATCTTATCGGCTTTGTAACCATATTTGCCATGCTTTTATCACTGCGTCAATTCAGACTGGAGACTAACTGGTATCTCAGGGCCATACTTGTTGTTTGCCTTCTGGGAACATTTATGGCAACATATTTAACAATGTCAAGAGGTTCATTGCTGGCGGTATTTATTGCGCTTATTGTGTTTTTTGTTAAAAGAAACAGATTATTAGTTGTCTTCCTTATAATCTTCTCCTTGATAGCTGTAAAAACTGTTCCAGGATTAAATGGACGATTTTCGTTAAATACTAATTTGAATGACATAAGAATAGGTATAAATCTTACAACTTTAGAAATTATCAAAGATTATCCTATAACCGGAATAGGATTTGGGATGGAGACATATGGATATAGCGATTTTATTGATCTGGCAAAATATAACGCAAAAATACCCCCTCAATATCAGCAAAAAGGAGAGATTATTAAATCGCCTCATAATTCTTTTGCGGACGTAGCTGTCAGAACAGGCGTTGTAGGACTTACATTGTTTCTCTTTATTTATTTTGTCTTCGTTCGTCTTGGCTGGAAAATAATACGATACGGGAAAGATGATTTTATCAAAGACTGGGGAATCTGTATAATGGCTGCGTTTATTGGTGTTTTCATACAGGAATTGTTTGCGGATGGAATGTTCGGCCCGCAGGCAATTGTTCTCTATACAATATTTGCAATTATGACCATATTGTGGCAACTTAACACGGAAACTGACAGCATAACAATATAAACAAAAAGCAAAACGATTGTTGAATCAAGGAAGGAGTTCAATTCCATCTAAAATGAACCGGATAACTGTTGACATAATTATTCCAACATATAACCGCGGTGATCTTCTGCCGGAAACGCTTAAAAGCGTGCAGGATCAGACTTTTTCAAACTGGCAATGCTGGATAGCGGAAGATGGTGAGACTAAAGAAACTTTGGATGCTATTAAGCCTTTTTTGGAAGACGATCGCTTTAAATATTTGCCTGGAAAACATGCGGGATTTCCTGCAGTTCCGAGGAATCGTGCCATAACGTATGGAAGCGCAAAATATGTTGCTTTTTTGGACGATGATGACATCTGGTTGCCTGAAAAACTTGAGCGGCAGGTAGCATTTTTGGAACAACGGTCGGATTGTGTGCTGCTGGGTTGCAACGGTTTTCGCTGGAACGGAACAGAAGAGAAGAGTCATTCGTTGCCTATATATTTTGACAAGGCTCCCTTCGGACAAATACCCTATGAAACGTTTCTCCGGGCAAATTGGATTATTCTTTCCTCTGCTCTTGTGCAACGAACCGCTTTGGAAAAGGCAGGATTGTTCAGTGAAACCCTTTCTCCACCTTTTGCTGAAGATTATGAATTATGGCTCCGTGTCGGTGCTCTTGGCGAAATCTGGCTTACGGAGGAACCTTATGTGTTTTACCGGGAAGCCCCAATGTCCTATTATCCTAAGCTTGGTAGAAAAGGGAAATATGAAATGAAAGCGCAGGTCATAGATTCTGCCTTAAATGGAGTTGGAGGAATACCGAGTCCCCTCTCGTACCCCGAAAACAGCCTCTATGCTGCTGCCTGTCGCCAGGAAAGAGATTTTTGCTTTGCAAGATTTCGCTTGTTAGGGCATCTAAAACGCAAAATAGCATCAACAATAAAAAAATGTTGTTCATAGCAGGGGATGTTAACTGTGCGAAAATTCATCAACTCCGTTTTGAAACCTTTTGACCTCACACTTCAAGACACATCATTACTGTGGGAAAGAAATGCGTTTGCTTCGCTATATGAATCAAAAACTCAATGGGTGGATAAATCCGGCGAATACCAGGCTGAATGTATTGTCTTCTCAAAAAACAGAGCCCTTCAGCTCCATGCACTACTGACAACATATCACGAAAAGGTTGCTTCACCCGTACCACTTTATGTCTTATACCAAACAACGGACCCATCTCATCAAAAAGCATATGAGGAAATAAATTCATTATTTTCCAACCATCAAATCTCGTTCATAAAACAGGGTAATGATTATTCTTTCCGCAAAGATCTCCTCAATCTTCTTGAGTCACTCACGGCTGAAAAAGTCTTTTTCCTGGTAGATGACATCCTTTTTATTGAAGATTTTGATATTAAAGATTTTGTAAAATTCGATACTGATAAATT
>JAUSPI010000192.1 GCA_030655775.1 Syntrophales bacterium | reverse complement strand
CAGGATCAGCCGAAGGGTGGCCGGTGGCATGGGAAAAAACAACAATGTCCTCTATCCTGTTCCAATCAGTGAGTGGTCGGAAGATGACCGCCCCCGGGAAAAACTTCTCAAATACGGGGAGCATGCCCTCAGCAACGCGGAGCTTCTGGCCATCCTGATCAGGACCGGAACGCCCGGCAGGAGCGCCGTCGATATCGGCAGGGAGATTCTGCACCGGTTCAAATCGCTCCGCGCGATGAGCAGCGTCGATGTCTCGGAATTCAGGAAGATCAACGGCCTCAAGAATGCGAAAATCGCGCAGATCAAGGCGGCCATCGAACTGGGCCGGCGGATGCTCAGCGAGGAGAAGGAGCTCACGGATCCGATCAAGCATTCCTCCGATGTGGCGAACCTGCTGATGCCGCTGATGAGGGATCTGAAGAAGGAGCGTTTCGTCCTGCTCCTCCTCGACGGAAGAAACGCCGTATCAGATATGATAGATATCGACTACGGCACCGTCGACAGGGCGAACCCCTATATCCGCGACATCATCCAAACAGCTATCAGGAACAACGCGCCGTCGTTCATCGTTGCCCACAACCATCCCTCCGGCGCCACGACCCCGAGCGAAAACGACAAGGCCTTCACCCGAAGCCTGATGATGGCCGCGAAGGCAACGGGCATCAATTTTTTCGATCACATCATCATCGGAAATGACTGCTACTTCAGCTTTGCGGACAAGGGATTTATCGGAGAGTACGAAACGAAGGCGATCAGAGAGCTGTGACTATTAAATCAATCCATTTGATATTCTCTCTTTCACCCACAAAGAGTAAGCGTAATAATTATCTACTACGCGGTGTAATTAACAAGAGCGCAAATGCTGCACAAAACATGTAAAAAGGGTTAGACGCCTTACACTAGTAAGATTTTCTGAATTTTGTTCCCCGGCATTTATGACAGGGCGGAATATGGCCAGTATTTAGTATTTTCATACTGTTTCCGCATTCCCTGCACGTCATGGTTCCCGGAGTTGTCATCTCCCCCGTTTTGTAATCCAGCCCCACTTCAAGCTTGCTTCCCCACTCTTCTAACGTACCACCAACCGTGTCCAGTATCTTGGCCAGGATACTCTGGGCACCTGCTGCCACCCGATGGGGCTCGAGCATCTCAAGGGCCGTTTTTCCCATTTTTGAAGCGGCATCGCCGGTGGCTTGAAGATCACGTATCAAAAAAGTCTTTAACCGCTCTCCCTGCTCACTTCCGAACTCACCCGCCGCAATCATCTCTGCCTTTGCCTTCTCAATGGCCGCTTCAGCCGTCTCGGCTGTTTTATCTCGCGCCTCCTCAATAAGTTCCTTCGACCTTAAAGCCAATTTTTCGTACAGACCGACCTCTTTCCGTTCCTCTACGTTTCCCTGCTTTTCAGTCATGTCAAACCTCCTTGACGAATTCACAAGATCCTTGCCTGATGCCATCTGAGTTTTCGAATAGATTGTACTGAAGTTTAACATAATTTGAACATAATGCAACATGCGTATTGACCCAGAACGGATGTTACCCAACGGGTGATTTTGGTATGGGAATGCGGCTGATTACAGCGGGGAAAGCCATGACAGATATTGTCTTGCCTATCCTGCGGCAAATCTTGCACCCTTCACCTACAAAGGCTCAGATATCTTTCAAAAGAAAATCAATAATTACCGATTGAAAGTCTCACTGTAATATTCCTTGACAAGATACTATAACGGGGTTAGTGGTTTAGCATATTTTTGATCTTGAACGATTCATATGTGCTTTTGAACAGCTGTGACCGAGGGGGGATTAAGTCATCTAAAGCCCTGTTTCTCGAAATGAGAGATAGGGCTTTTTTATTCAAAGAGTCGTTTGAACGAAAGGTGGTACAAAAAACAAGGCCAGATTCTAGATCTTTCTTGCTGTAGCCAATACTTCAGGGTGTGATACAGTTTCTGTATAACACACCCTCATAAATAATAGTTAGGTGAAACAACCAATAGAAGGAGATATCTATGGAACCATACGTTACACAGGAAACCATTTCAGCTAAAGGGAAAAAATGGTTGGAACACATTGCTCCATTCAATATACATACAATGCACCTCAACAGGGATAAAGTCGCACTACTTGTGATTGATATGCAGCATTTTTTCCTGGATCCTGCTTCCCCCACATTTGCTTGTGGTGGCTTCGCTATTCTCCCAAACTTGAAAAAGACAATTCATGCATTCCGACAAGCAGGGAGTCCTGTGATTTTTACAAGGCACGTGCATCATCCTGATGGTCTCGATGCCGGAATCATGGGTTGGTGGTGGGAAGGCATGTGTCTGGAGGGAAGCCTGGAAAGTGAAATCCATCAAGATATTTCTCCTAAACGCAATGAAAAGGTTATTTCCAAACACCGTTACTCGGCTTTTTACAATACTGACTTAGAAACAGTATTACGCTGTCTGCAGGTTGAAGATATCGTTATTACAGGGACAATGACCAATATGTGTTGCGAATCTACGGCTCGCGATGCCTACTATCGAGATTACCGGGTATTTTTTCTCGCTGATGGAACTGGAAGCATCACCGAGGAAATGCATCTAGCGAGCCTGCTTAATCTTGCCTTTGGCTTCTCATGGGTGACAGACGTTGACACAGTTGTGGCTCAATTGCGTGAAGAAACTTCGCCTAGCAATTCGATCAAGCTGGCGCGCTGAAGCGAGCCGATGAGCTCAAACGTTGCTGATTAACAAAAGAAATATACAACAACTCGACCCAAATTGGTTTCCTCGATTACAGGAAGAACACCACGGAAAAAGACATAATAGATGTTGTCTTGCCTATCCTGCGACAAATCTTGCACCCTTCACCTACAACTCAACAAAATTGTTTGGGGAGATAATCGATGATTACCGATTGAAAGTTTTACTGTAATAGTTCTTGACAAGATATCACAATGGAGCTAGTGGGTTAACATACTCTATTATTTAGGTTTTTATCAGGAGTCCTATAAAGACTGTTAGCAGTGAAAGAATAGAAATGGAGTCAAGTATATGCCAAGTATGCCATCATTTAGCGTTTTACACAGTTTGGTTAAGGATATTAAAAAATCATACTCACTCAAAACGCCTGGGCTTGCATTCGATAGGGTTGCTCTGGAATTACTTTTAAAACTGAATGAAGATGACATTGAAAATTCATTAACTGACGGCGAGGGTGATGGAGGCATTGATGCTATATATATTCAAAATCGAGATGTTCATATATTCAACATGAAGTACACAGATGATTTTGACAAGACATCAAAGAATTTTCCTGGCACTGAAATAGACAAACTAATTTCAACACTACAATCGTTGATCTCCGGCAACCTTCTTCGCGATTATGTTAATGAATTAGTATTTGAAAAATACGAAGAAATTAAATCATCACTCTATGAAGGCCCAGTATATTTTCACATTCATTTAGCATCCAACAAAGAATATCCGGTTGATTCAGCGAAGCAAAAACTTGTAAATTCTTTATCACAGTTTAAATTTATTGATTTTTACTATCACAATCTTGAAGACCTAGTTGAGATCATTCTAGAAAATCAAACAAAAAAAATTGATGGTCATTTAACACTATTAGATAGGAATCATTTTGAAAAATTAGATGGTAACATTCATACTATCATCGGAGTTGTAGCTGCATTAGACCTAATAAACCTTATCAAAGATAAAGACGATGAATCAAAAGTTAATCAGTTCATATTGAATGAAAATGGCTCCTCGCTGAAATGTATGGGTAATCCGGTCCGGAGCATGATAGAGATCTGTCATCAAAGGAAAGAAGGAGGTTGATACGGATCATCATGAGAGACACGAATTTATTTCAGTTGGCATTGGGTTTGACGTCGCCATGG
>JAUSPI010000191.1 GCA_030655775.1 Syntrophales bacterium | reverse complement strand
ATACGACAAATCTTTATCCACTTCCCCTAACGGGTCATCAACAAACGGCGACCCTTCAACAACGGGTTCCATCCTTTCTTCCGGTTTCTCATATTTGCCCATGATGTTCTCCCTTATCCAATTGAGCTCATAACTTACAATGTGGTTTTGACAAATTCAACCTTCTTATTAAAGTTATCAAAGCATTTTGAGGAGAATACGTACTGGCTATACATCTTCAACCAGTTTCAAAACTTGTTTGTAAACCCTCCTCTTTGAAAGGCCTGTTTCCCGGGAAATTACATCTACTATATCTCTTGTCGTAAGTTCGAGATCTTCACGCAATTTTTCAACCATGATTCGTATCTCTTCATCCGAAAACTGACGAGGTGTTTTTTCTTTTCCCGCAACTACAAGAGTAATTTCTCCTTTTACCACCCTTTCTTGCAGAGAGTCCATAATTTTCCTGACATCTCCCCTTAATATCTCTTCAAAAACCTTTGTCAACTCTCTGGAAACAACTACTTCCCTGTTCCCCATAATTTTTTCTATATCCCGAAGTGTAGAAACCAGCCTGTTAGGAGACTCATAAAAAACCATCGTTCTGCTCTCATCCTTCAGTAATTCTAAAAACTCTCTTCTCTTATTTGCTCTGGAAGGCAAAAATCCATTAAAAACAAAATGGTCCATTGGCAGACCGGAAACACTCAGTGCTGCTATCACGGCAGATATGCCAGGAACAGGAACAACCTTGACATGGTTTTCAATCGCTCTATTCACTAAGATATATCCCGGATCTGATATGCCGGGAGTTCCGGCATCAGACACATAAGCCACATTCATCCCGTCACTAATCTTGGAAATCAAAAAATTACTTTTTTCTAACTCATTATGATCATAAAGGCTGGTGAGTGGAGTACGAATTTGATACGCGTTTAACAGTTTCTTTGTCCTGCGGGTATCTTCTGCCGCAATAAGCTGGACTTCCCTTAGAACCCTCAGCGCCCTGAGCGTTATATCCTCCAGATTACCTATAGGAGTTGAAACAATATATAATATTCCCTTCTTCATAGTTCCAAATTCAAGGTTTAAAGTTTGGCTTAGGTTCTTCTCCCGATTAGTTGATGCAAAGGGTTCGAGGGTTCAAGGATTCAGGGGGTCGAGTGCTTTGCCAAACTTTTAACTCTTTATAACGCTTAAGCAGTTCACTCGAACCCTTGACCCCTTGAATCCTTGAATCCTTATGACCATACCAACTCTTTTGGAGATGACCCAAAGTTTGACAGTCTCGTAAAAAGGCATAAACTGCACCATTTGTCATGCTGAACTTGTTTCAGCATCTAATTATTTCAGCAAGTTAGAGACCCTGAAATAAATTCAGGGTGACAAAAACTGACTTTTTACGAATACATCAAAGTTTAATACATCAGATCAAAAGCATTTTTAATAAGTTTTACCTCGCTGCCCTCAGATAAAATTTTAACCGCCGCAACATCAAATCTTGCGCGGCAGTCCTGAAACTGCTTTTCCTTCAAATAATTCAATGCTATTTTTGAAATTTTCATTTTCTTGCTATGCCCGACTGACTCCTGCGGATAACCGTATTTAGCCGATCTCCTGCTTCTAACTTCTACAAATACTATGACATTTCCATCTATTGCAACAATATCAATCTCTCCAAAAACGCACCTGTAATTCCTCTGAACAATTCTGTACCCTTCTTTTTCCAGATAATCAGCCGCAATATTTTCCCCCAGTTTACCTGTCTGAATCTTAGTAGTAGTCGTTTGTTTCATGCTTAGAGGTATTCTTTTACCCCCTTGAAAGATCTTCTGTGAATTTTACAGCACCCATATTTCTTTATGGCCTCGAGATGTTCCAGAGTACCATACCCTTTATTTTTAAGAAAATTATACTGCGGGAATTGATGATGATATATCTCCATTATTTTATCTCTGGACACCTTGGCAATAATAGAAGCTGAAGCTATTGAAATACTCAGGGAATCTCCTTTGCGAATGGTCTGTTGCGGGATGGATACGTTAATATTATTGATACCATCAATTAGAAGATAATCCACGGCAAGGGAAAGATTTGCAACCGCCTCTTCCATTGCCATTAACGTTGCCTGAAGAATATTTATGGAATCAATGACAGGCGATTCTACAACACCTAACCCGACTGAAAGGGCATCACTATTGATTGTTTCGTATAGTCTTTCTCTCTTTTTGGGAGAAAGTTGTTTTGAATCACGAATTTCATCATTCTTATAACTTGGGGGAAGAACTACGGCCGCTGCAACAACAGGACCTGACAGAGGACCCCTCCCCGCCTCATCAACACCAGCCAAAACCTGAAAGCCGCTACGATGAGCACTCAGTTCAAAACTGTACATAGTCATTAAAAGTGCCTAAAGTTTGAAGTGCCTAAAGTGAGCTAAAGTTAAAATGATCAAACCCCTTAACTTTGATGCACTCGTAAAAAGTCAGTCATTCCCGCGTAGATAACGCCATATGGCACAATTATAGGCGGGAATTCATAGAGGGAGAGCTTTGCATAATACCAATATTGTCATTGCGAGCAACACGCGGCGCAAGCGCCTGCGCTGCGCGAGCGAAGCAATCTCATAACATATTGATAATTCATAAGATTGCCGCGTCGCTAAAGCTCCTCGCAATGACCAGAATTGCAGTTTTGCAAAGCTCTCAGAGGATTAAGCGCTTGAAAAGACTGGATTCCCGTTCCCCGATCGGAGTCGAGGACAAGCTTCACGGGAATGACAAAATTGTGCATATTTCGACTTTTTACGAAACTGTCAACTTTAGGCACTTTAGTTCACTTTACACTTCAAACTTCTTTAACTTTAGCTCTCTTTCTCTACCTTCTATTGGCTTCTTTTATCCTTGCCTTTTTGCCCCTAAGTCCTCTCAGATAGTACAGTCTGGAACGCCTGACTTTTCCTTTTCTCACAACCTCGATCCTGTCTATTATAGGCGAATGAAGGGGGAAAGTTCTTTCAACACCTACACCATATGATATTTTCCTCACAGTAAAACTTGCCCGGTTACTTCCCCCTCTTTTCCTTATTACAACTCCTTCAAAAATCTGTGTTCTCTCTTTCTGGCCTTCGACAATTTTCGCGTACACCTTAACGGTATCACCTGATTTAAAATAAGGAATATCTAATCTCATCTGTTCTTTTTCAAGCATCTCAACTCTATTCATTTCTTTCTAACTCCTCTCTCCTAACAATCTATCCAATACAACAGCTACTGCAGATCGAACAGACAGGTGGTTATAATTAGATGGTCCTTCGATCGGTTCAAGGAAAAAGTCGGCATCATCAATCACTTCCCTGACAATGCCCCAACCTGTCCCAAAAACCAGAAGACAGGGATTTTGACTTTTCGCTATACTTCTTTTCAATTCTGCGAATTTTGTCAACTTTCCCCGAAGTCCTGCACCCGTTACCACAAGCCTGACCTTATTTTTTGATTCTGCCGAGATATCTTCCAATACCTCATCGAGGGTACCTTTTAAGTCGACAATATCCATCGCTTCTTTCCTCAATGGATTATAAGAAGCGCCATACCCCCTTTGCCAGTGACGTATTATCCGTCTAACCAGCTCTCTCTGTTCTTCAACCGGCGTAACTATATAAAACCGTTTTATGCCGTAAGTCTTCGCGGATCTAGATATATCATGTATATCCATATTGGTAACCGCGGTTGTAATAACATCTCCTTTTTTATTATAAACAGGATAATGTAAAAGAGCGATGTAAATATTTTCCATGGATATGAAAAATCAGAAGTCAGGAGACAGAAATCAGGAGACAGAATAAAAGAAGATTATAAATAAAATTATTCCGATTCCCTTCTGAATTCTGAATTCTGGCTCCTGACTCCTTTTTTAAGTTCTTCAAGAATTTTTCTGTCCTCCTCCGATAACTCCACCTTTCTCAACAAATCAGGTCTTCTCGTAAGCGTCCTTTTAAGGGATTCCCTGCGCCTCCATTTATTAATCTCATTATGATTCCCCGAGAGCAGCACATCGGGAACCTCCCACCCCCTATATTCTCTTGGACGCGTATAATGGGGATATTCCAGGAGGCCTGTTGAAAAAGAATCAAGCAAAGCAGATTCTCTATTACTCAAAACGCCTGGAATCAAACGGGAAACTGCATCAACCACAATCATGGCCGGCAACTCCCCTCCGGTCAGGACATAATCACCCGTCGAAATCTCCCTGTCTACAAGATTCTCTCTTATCCTTTCATCCACGCCTTCATAATGACCACAGATAAGAACAACTTGAGAAAGCCGGGAAAGTTCTTCTGCAACCCCCTGATTGAAGGTCTCGCCCTGAGGTGTCAGTAAAACAACGGCTGCATCCGACCTCACCGGGACAACAGACTCTACTGCCCTTACAACCGGTTCCACCTTCATAACCATTCCGCCGCCGCCACCATAGGGATAATCATCGCACATCCTGTGCTTCCCATCAGCATAGCTGCGGATGTCATGAAGATTTATTTCTATCAATCCTTTTTCGAGGGCTTTTTTTAAGAGGCTGTCATTGAAAGGGGACTCAAACATTCCGGGAAAGAGAGAAAAAATATCAAACCTGATCATAGTCTGTTACAAACCTTTAAGCAGTCTGACAACCATCCTGCCATTTTTTATATCTATTTTCCGGACTACGTCAGCTATCGCAGGCAAAAGAATTTCTTTTTCTTCGCTGGTGCATACATAAACATCGTTACTACCCGTGGGTAAAATACTCTCGACCCTGCCAATAATCTCACCATCTTCAGTAACAACCTCAAGTCCAATAATATCCCGCCAGTAATACTCATCTCCTGATAACTTTTCCAGTTTCTCAGAAGGTACTAAAACCTGACATCCTACCAGCGCGCTCGCAGCAACAATATTTTCCACACCTTCAAGTTCAAGCAAAAAGTGTTTTTTGCTGATTTTGATATTTTTTATCTTTTTGAGGTTAGTCTCTTGTTTTTCAAGCCCTACATAAACCTCCTTCAGTGATTCAAGTATCGTGTTCGATTCCAGATATAAAATCACCTTCATGCGACCGCCAAGCCCATGAGGTTTAACAATTTTGCCTATCTCAAAAAGATCCATAAATTAAGAGGTTTTTACTTTTTATTCAATAATCTCCAATACTGTCCTTTTGCGAAGCTTAGCTGATGCTGCACTCAAAATCGTCCTCATAGCTTTTGCGGTTTTTCCCTGTTTGCCAATAACCTTGCCCAGGTCTTCCTTTGCAACCCTCAGTTCGAGCACGGAAGTCCTTTCACCTTGTATTTCGGAAACCTCTACCACTTCGGGACTATCTACCAATGCTTGAGCAATATACTTTACCAAATCTTTCATGGTAACACCCTCCACCGGTTATTTGTAATATGAACTGCTTGATAGACGATAACTCGAACAACCATTTGAAAATCCCCACAGCAAACCTGCGGGAGACACGCTCGCGATTCATTTTCAGCAGCTATTCAACTCAGACTGCCTCAATTCTTTTCAGCTTATAATAATCCCCTTTTTTTTGAGTAACTGGGAAACGGTTAATGTTGGCTTGGCACCCTTTGACAGCCAATCGACAATTCGATCCTCTTTCAAGTTAACCTCTGCCGGATCCTTCTTAGGATCATAATTCCCAACAATTTCAATAAATCTTCCATCTCTGGAAGATTCGACATCAGCAACAACAATTCTGTAAAAAGGTTTGTTTTTTGCACCCATTCGTGCCAATCTTATTTTTACTGCCATTTATTAACTATATCACCTCCTAAAAAATATTCTAAAACAATCATGATGCTTTCGTAAAAAGTCTTTTTTTATCACCCTGAATCATATCCTGAACTTGTTTCAGGATCATTCATGGCCTCTAACTTATTGAAATGTTTAGATGCTGAAACAAGTGAGATCCTGAAACGAGTTCAGGACGACAAATGGTGCACTTTATGACTTTTTACAAGACCATCAATTTTGTTTTTCTAACACATATTTAATCTTATTAAAAGGGGAATTTACCCCCTCTCAAAGATTTCATGCCACCCTTTGTTATTTTCTTCATCATTTTCCTCATTTCAACGTAATTCTTCAACAACCGGTTGACATCCTGAACTGCTGTGCCACTTCCTCCGGCAATTCTCTTTCTTCTCTGTCCGTTTATGATCCGGTAATCGAGGCGCTCCTTTTTCGTCATTGAGTCGATGATAGCCGTCACCCTGACCAATTCACCTTCATCTACGTTCACATTTTTCAATGACTTCATCTTGCCAAATCCGGGAATCATGCCCAGAATATCCTGCATGGAACCCATCTTTCTTATCTGTACAAGCTGGCTTTTGAAGTCCTCGAGGGTGAAGGAATCTTTCCTGATTTTCTTTTCCAGATCCCTGGCTGCCTTTTCATCAAATGCAGTCTGCGCCTTCTCAACCAGAGTCAAGACATCCCCCATACCGAGGATTCTCGATGCCATACGTTCCGGATGAAATACTTCAAGGGCATCAAGTTTCTCACCCACACCGATAAACTTTACAGGTTTTCCCGTCACCGCCCTGATGGACAATGCCGCCCCGCCTCGGGCATCGCCATCCATCTTTGTCAGGATTACTCCGTCAATCCCCAGCAGTTCGTCAAACTTCCCTGCTGCAGATACGGCATCCTGGCCGGTCATGGCATCGGCAACAAACAGTATTTCCGATGGATTTATCACATTCTTTATTTTTTCCAACTCATCCATCATCTCACTGTCAATATGCAACCTTCCTGCTGTATCGATAATTACCGCATCATAATTGTTTTCACCTGCTTCTTTAACAGCCTCAACACAAATCCTGACAGGGTCTTCTACTCCTTTCGAATCGTAGACATCAACTCCAATATTTTCTCCAAGGATCTTCAACTGGTGGACGGCTGCGGGCCGGTAAACATCCGCCGGAACGAGACAAACACGCTTTCCCTTATTTAACAAGACACGGGCAAGCTTGGCCGTCGTTGTAGTTTTACCACACCCCTGAAGACCAACCAGCATAATGGGTGCAGGAAATCTATTGGCAATTTTTAACTGGCTACTCTCCCCCCCCATCAGCTCAACAAGCCTGTCATTGACGATTTTTACAACCTGCTGACCGGGAGTAATGCTGCCAAGAACCTCCTGCCCCACCGCTCTTACCCTGAGATCCTCAATGAAATTCTTAACCACTTTGAAATTCACATCAGCTTCAAGGAGCACCATCCGGATTTCCTTTAACGCATTCTTGATATTCTCTTCATCAAGCCTGCCTCTTCCTTTCAGCTTTTTAAAGATCCCTTCCAGTTTTTCAGTCAGACTTTCAAACATGATGAATACCTGTTTAAAGTTTCGAGTTCAAAGTTGATGCACTCGTAAAAAGTCTCAAAATGTGTCATTTGTCATGCTGAACTTGTTTCAGCATCTATTATTTCAGCAAGTTAGAGACCCTGAAATAAATTCAGGGTGACAAAAAAAGACTTTTTACGAGACTGTCAAAGTTCAAAGTTCAAAGTTTAAAGTTAATTCCATTCCCCCAAACTTGAAACTCGGAACTTTGAACTCTAAACTTTGAACTATTTTTTAACAATCATGCACTTCAAGCCTTTAATCTTCTTCTCTAAGATTACTGCAACCTTTTCCGCATCTTTACGGGTCACAAAACCCATCAACCGAACACGAAACCACGTCCCTTTTAATTTCAACTTAATTTCATCAACCGCGGAGTCGTAACCCATATCAGATAATTTTTTATTGAGCGTCTCCGCCTTCTTTCTATCTTTAAAAGAGGCTACCTGTATTATGTGTTTATTTTCAACAAGAGCTTTTTCCCCTCCACCCTTCCCCAATTCATCACTTTTACTGGCCAGGGTGTCATAGAAGGTAAGTTTAAAATCTTTTTTCTCTTCCTTTACTGTCTCCTCAGCGGCTACCGGTTTCCTGACAATCTTTTGCTTTGTTATACGGGGAATACCTTTTACAATCTTCTCCGGGTAGCTTTCAATGTTTTTCCCAACTATAACTCCAAAAATAAAAGCAAATAAGAGAGAAAGAGAAGTCCCGAAGACAAATAAAATCAATCCAAGCTTGCCCAGTCTAAATTCAAAATCTTTTACATTTCGGGAAGACATTAACTTTCCTCTGGTTCGATTAATTAAATATTAAATAGGGACAGCGCCCTTTTTCTTTTTCTGCTAACTCTTTCCTTTACAGGAAAAAGGGCGCTGTCCCTATTTAACTCACATTTTTTCCGGGGCCGAGACACCCAAGAGCATTAAAGCGTTTCTCAAAACTATCCGAACAGATTTAACAAGAAAAAGTCGTGCCGTGCTTAAACCCACGTCATCGGAAATCACTCTGTTTTTGTTATAATAACTATGGAAAACAGAAGCAAGGTCGTTCAGATAAAATGTAAGACGATGGGGCTCAAGCCCCTTTGCGCTTCCTTCAACTACTTCCGGGAATCTGACAATTTCTTTAATAAGCGTAGTTTCCTCCGGAAGGGTTAAAAACCTCCAATCCACATCACCGAAGCCGGGAATTTTACAACCTTGTTCATGTGCTAACCTCATGATACTGGATATCCTGGCATGTGCATATTGAACATAATAAACAGGATTTTCATTCGACTGTTTTTTGGCAAGCTCCAGATCAAAATCAAGATGGCTGTCTGATCGTCTCATGAGAAAGTTATATCTTGCCGCATCTCTTCCCACCTCATCGACAACTTCTCTCAAGGTCACGAATTCTCCACCTCGTGTAGACATAGCTACTGGTTTTCCACTCCTTAAAAGATTTACCAGTTGCACCAGGATAATCTTAAGGGCTTCTTTTTCATTACCAAGAGACTGGATGCCGGCATACATTCTGGGAATATAACCATGGTGATCAGCACCCCAGACATCTATAATCATATCGAAGCCCCTTAAATACTTGTCGCGGTGATAGGCAATATCTGCAGCAAAATAGGTCGGCTCACCGTTTTCCCTGACCACTACCCTGTCCTTTTCATCACCAAAATCGGTTGTTTTGAACCAGAGAGCCCCTCCCTCCTCATAGATAAACTCCTTTTCCTGAAGTTCTGCGAGCAGCTTTGTGACTCCATCATCTTTATAAAGTTCTTTCTCACTGAAATAACTATCAAAAACTACACCAAAGGCATTCAAGTCCTCCTTTATTCCACTCAAAATAGAATCGACGGCATAATCTGTAAAAACAGGTCTGGCTTCTTCCTCTTCTTTTTCAAGATACTTGTCACCATATTCTTCAGATATCTCTACGGCCAGCTCTTTAATATAGTCTCCCTGGTAACACTCAGGGGGAAACTCAATCTCTTTTCCCAGCAGCTCCAGATAACGGAGAAAAACAGATTTTCCCAGAATATCCATCTGGCTGCCTGCATCATTAATATAATACTCTCTGACAACGGAGAATCCCGAAGATTTCAGGATATTGGTAACGACATCACCAATAACGGCACCCCTTGCATGTCCTATATGAAGAGGCCCGGTGGGGTTGGCACTGACAAATTCTATCTGCACCTTCTTGCCTTTTCCAAAATCGGATTCTCCATAACGATCACCCTGTTCATCCACGTCTTTCAAGAGGGGCACCCACGCATCTTTTTCAATAAAAAAATTGATAAAGCCGGGGCCGGCAATTTCTATCTTAGCCAGCAGGTTATCGCTATCGTCGATATTTTCAACGATCTGTTCTGCTATTTTACGCGGGTTCCCCCCCTGGCTCGAGGCAAGCACCATGGATGCAGTACACGAATAGTCGCCGTGGGATTCCTCCCTTGGAGTTTCCACTTCTATAAAGGGAAGGTCTCCTGTTTCAAACATCTGTTTATCGGAACAGGTTCTAATAGAATTTTCCAGTAATTCAATTAACTTCTTCTTCATCTAAAAGCCTTTCCCTTACCCCAAAATAGACATTGAAAATAAAGACTGTCCTCCCCATCCCGTAGGACAGCCGTCTCGGCTGTCTAAGCGATTCACCATTATGGACAGGCGGGACGTCTATCCTACTGTGCTGGAAGGGTCAATGTCTATTTTTGGGCCTTTGCTGATAGCTTGCCTTTCTTATACTAAAAAAGTTGGCCAAAA
Organism: Syntrophales bacterium; assembly: GCA_030655775.1. Classification (NCBI taxonomy): domain Bacteria; kingdom Pseudomonadati; phylum Thermodesulfobacteriota; class Syntrophia; order Syntrophales; species Syntrophales bacterium. Next base: position 643 of record JAUSPI010000191.1, on the reverse strand, counting down.
GGCCAACCCGTTTCTCTGAAACTAAATATAAGCACCCGACCTCAGGGAGGCCGGATTTATGTGCAGGTTCCGATTTACGATTTTATCAAACCAATGGCGAAAATTTTCCCATTCACAGAAAGGGAAAACCATAAACGGTTACTTTATTTTTCCTTCTTTTCTACCTCATCAATATCTTTATCCTTTATGGCAAGATCCCTGGTAAAATCGGGACAGTGAACATTACCGAAAGAATCCGATGTAACACTAAATCTCTTCTGGCAGTTTCCCCTCCATGCGCATATTGAACAGTATCTCTTCTCCGTTCCCATAATGCCAACCTCCACCTTTCGATAACATTGAACGCCACGCTATAAGTTTACGACCATTAAGTCAAGAAATTTTGGCACCTATAAAGAAAAGATTGAAACTGTATAAACTCAGTTTCTATCATCTTTCCAGGATGTGAGTGTCAGTTCATCTGATGTGTATTTGTCTTTCAGTGCCGCGTCATAATAAAGCGTTGTATCGCCCAGCATTACTACCTTCCTTCCCCATACAGTGCCGTAGTAGTCCGCATTACTCCAGGGACCATATATAATTTTCATGGCTTCTCTTGAAGTTAAGTATCGTATCTTATCGGACTTCTCTCCACGAATTAACC
>JAUSPI010000190.1 GCA_030655775.1 Syntrophales bacterium | reverse complement strand
CAAAGCCGCAACCCCAAAAGTGCCTAAAGTTTGAAGTGCCTAAAGTGAGCTAAAGTTAATGTACACGCCTTCGGCGCGGTCAAATTCGAAACAGGCTGCGCTGAAAGCGCATTTTTTAACTTTAGTCACTTTAGCTCACTTTACACTCTTAACTAAGTCTTGCTGCTTGAACTGGTACCAACATCTGCGCAAAAAACGCAGTTGTGGAGAATAAAGACTCTGACACGCCTAATCTTGGATGTATTCGTAAAAAGTCTTTTACAAGACTGTCATTTATCCAGCAGGATGTTGACAAACCGCAGATAGGGCCGCAAAGCAGATGTTCCTCCACCTTCAGAAATAATCTGCATAATCTTGTCTGTATTGAGCAGTGCAGAACCTCCTAAATGGCTTACCTGCGTCCCTTCAAACATTTCACCGCACATTGGCGTGGAAGGACCCAGCACCGCAACATGCCGGGGACTCCCCAGGCCGTTTAGCACCTCCTCCATGGTATCATTCAACAGTGTGGTAGCGGTAATGATAGCAACTGTACACTCTCTGAGTATTTTTTCTCTGTCCTTTTTATCCAGAACCTCCATCAGAGCCGGATTCCTCTCAATAATGGAAAGAGATGCCCCGGTTTTCTTTATCCGTTGCACCAGAGGACGAAAAAGTCCTATCATGGCGACCCTGTCTTCTGATCCAAGATTGATCAATGCGAGTGCGTCTTTTTCCTGCTCAGTCGGCTCCGGATGAATTATAGCATTCGCCGTAGCCAGTCCCAGCGCTTTTTCAAGGGGGGTTTTACCATCGACGAGACGCCTCAAAAGATCAAAAGCCTTTGAACCAACAAGTTTGCCGGCCTCATCAAAAACCGAACAGCCCGGGGTTAATTCGTGCCCCAACACCGCAGCCAGTCCCATCCGGTTTTCTTCCAGTTTCACACCCAGATAGCTGAGACCTATTCTGACCTCCTTTACCAGCAGATCGCCCCCTCTTCCGGAAAGATATTCATAAAAACGATTTGATATTTCACCGGTTGGTATCATTTCGCTTTACTCTCTCTCCCAAAAAGATTAATACACGAAAAGTCCCTTTTTGAAAAGCTTTCTAATCGTATATTTATCACCACACCTTAACGGAAAACAGGACCAATCGTTAAGAAATATCTGTCCTATGTTGAGCTGTTTATTAAGCCTGCAACGGACTCAAAATTCATCTTGGACAGATTTTATAACACCTTCATTCTAAAATAAATTCGAAGCATTAAAGGCATAGTCTGTTAAATCAGATACATTTACAAAATAATCTTGACATTGCTCGAAATTCTTGTTATTAGCGGAGCTCAGTTTAACACTGATAGTGGATAAAAGTATTTAGAAGGGTTTTATCGTTCTTTTTATTTTTTAATAAAATTTAAATGGAGATCCCTTTCCGGTCAGGCAAAGAGATTTCCGGGTTGTACCGGTATAAAAAAGCCACGTTGTCAGGAGGTTGGAAATGGTTGATTGGGGAGAAGCAATGAAGGTATTTGCTGTCGGATTTAGCGGTGTTTTTGTCTGCCTTATAATATTAATGTTATCAGTTATGGCCCTTGGTAAAATCGCTGCTCTGTTTACGAAAAAAGAGAAGAAGGAAGGTTAATCAAAGAAAATCCATCTTTCGGAAGGTAAGTTAAGGAGGTAAAATAATAGACATGGATTTGAGTTTATTTGTAAAGGTCATTGAAGGTACAGGGTTTTTAAATATAACCTTCGGAAATGTTATAATGTGGGTAATAGCTTTTACTTTTATCTGGCTTGCTATAACTAAGAATTACGAACCTTTGCTTCTGGTTCCCATAGGTTTTGGAATATTCGTTGTAAACCTGCCAATGACAGGTCTTATGAAAGAAGGTCACGGCCTTCTCTGGGTTTTTTACCATTTCACTATCGATAAGTGGGACCTACTGCCACCGATTATCTTTATGGGTATAGGCGCCTTGACCGATTTTGGGCCGGTTTTGTCCAATCCGAAGACTCTTCTTCTCGGTGCGGCGGCACAATTCGGTGTTTATATGGCTTTCTTTATTGCTCTCTTCTTAGGATTTGACCTCAAGGAGGCCGCCTGTATCGGAATCATAGGAGGGGCCGACGGACCTACAACGATATTCTTAACGGCGCAGCTTGCTCCACACCTCTTAGGTGCGACAGCATTGGCAGCCTATTCATATATGGCAATGGTACCGATAATCCAGCCGCCGATAATGAACCTGATGACGACCGAGGCAGAGCGCAAAATCAAGATGAAACAGACACGGCCGGTCAGCAAGCTTGAAAAGATTTGTTTCCCGCTGATGGCGACAGGTATCATCTGTCTCCTTATCCCCGAATCCGCGCCTTTGATGGCAATGCTGATGCTGGGTAATCTGTTCAAGGAATGCGGTGTGGTCGAACGTCTCTCCAAGGCAGCATCGAATGAATTGATAAATATTGTAACGATATTTTTAGGTCTATGTGTTGGCGCTGCTATGCCGGCAGAGCTCTTTTTGAAACAGCAATCGCTCTTCATATTCTTCCTTGGATTAGTCGCCTTCAGTTTCAGCACATTCGGAGGTCTTGCCCTTGCCAAGATCTTCAACCTTTTCTTAAAAGAGAAGATAAATCCTCTGATCGGTTCGGCTGGTGTGTCGGCGGTACCCATGGCCGCGCGTGTCTCGCAGGTTGTGGCGTCAAAGAATGACAAGCGTAACTTTATTCTGATGCACGCGATGGGACCCAATGTGGCCGGCGTGATTGGTACAGTATCAGCAGCAGGACTATTTCTGACGTTATTAAAGTAACAGGAATTAATCCCCGTTCGTCTAAGTACATGGGGTAATTCGATAAAAACCTTAAAAGGAGGAATGCAAATGAGTGAAGAAATACTCGCTCCAATGCCGGGAAACATTTGGCAGATTCTTGTTAAACCTGGTCAGGAAGTAAAAGAAGATGATGAACTTCTGGTACTCGAGGCGATGAAAATGGAAAATCCCATCTTCTCTCCAATAGACGGTGTAGTGAAAGAAATCAACGTAAAAGAGAAAGATGCCGTGGATGTTGATCAGCTCTTGATGATCATAGAGTAAAGACATCGTATCGGCACAAACGATACACCAAAAGTAGCTTTAGTTTGCTCTATCGGTAAAAGCCCCTTTAATATATCTATTACGGGGGCTTTTGCGTTTTCCAAGGCAGAAAAACTGTCCTCGTCCCTTTTTCCCCTGACCTTTTTGCCATGCCTCTCAATGGCAGGCGAGGCGCCACGGTATTGCATCTCCCCGCAACAAGTTGCGGGGAACGAAGTAATTCGAAGAATAATCTCCGACTTCCAAGTAACTTAAATTTGCAAATGTGTTGCAAGTAGTTAACATTTCTCAATATCTGCCAGAAATAACGCATTTGTTAAAAACATGAGTTACTTCCAATTATAATGCCGCAAAGTGGCATAGTGAGCTGTTTAGTAAGTTAGAATTTGCTTTCTGGTAGAAAGCAAATTCGTTAACGCACTTATCCCGTTTATCGGGGTAAGGAAAATGTCTATTTTTTATTCGCTCGCTAACCCCGCCGCAAGCAGCGGGGAACGAAGGAATTCGAAGAATAATGCGCTCGCTGTTCAGTTCATCCATGGGAATAGATTCCAAATCTGTTTCCACAAACTTGACTTACCCTTTATTTGCAGATATCATAGCGTCAAAAAATCTAATCTGCCGGTTTGATTGCAAATATCTTATCCCAAGCTGAAACACTGGTAGATCAGACCTGGCCTTCGGACACAAAATTTTCTATGGAAACTTTTGCCTTAGCGGCGATCAGCCTTACAATTTCGATTTCCCTTTTAATCAAAAAAAAGAGGAACCCCGTCTACCTGTCCTTTGCCCTTTTATGTTTTGCGCTGTTTTTACAAAAAATCGGGGTGTTTTTCTACGGAATTTTCAATATTGGTTTCTGGAAAGCTATCTACTATCTGGGCTTTCTTTCAATCCCTCCGTTGCTGCTCGCTTTCAGCCGGTTCTTCATCAATCGGCAAATCTTTCCGAAGAGAATTATAGCCTTGACCACATTCGGCAGTTTCTTGATAGGAGGTGCCCTGTTTACAACTTTTCACAGATGGTCTCACCTGGATATCATCCCTTATCTGTTTGTTGGCTTCGCATCGGTTTACTGCTACACAGCTTTTCTTGCTTCCATTAAAAAAAGGGCATCGGATATAGAAAAAAAACGGATGGTTTATCTTGCCATCGCCTGTGCCATGGCAGCAGCCGCAAGCATTTCCGACATATTTTACCACTATGGTTATGCAGTTCCTCCCCTCTCAAACATTGCAATAGCTGCCCTGATATATTTTACTCTGATTATTATTACTTATCCCCATCTTCCGGAATTCTATGAAATTATGGCCAGGGCTCTTATAATTTTCATCCTTACATTGTTCGCAGCCATCGTATTTTACCTCATCATCGGCCTATTTGGAGAGGGTTCAACATTGCCCCCCATTAACATTATGTTAATGACGTCTTTCATAATCGTTATCTTTATTGATCCCGTCAAACTGATACTAAAAAAAATTGCCAGCTTCCTTTTCTTTGAAGGCAGGGATGTATTCACATCCCTTTACGCTATCGACGAAAAACTGGAGAATGAAAAATCAGTGCTTCTGGAAGAGATGGCAACCGGGCTTGCCCATGAAATAAGAAACCCTCTCGGTTCCATCAAGGGGGCCGCACAGTACCTGAGATCAGAAGTGGATACCGCCGAAAACCGAAATCTCCTTGATGTCATCACGGAGGAGGTGGATCGTCTGAATAATGTCGTTTCACAGTTTCTCAATTATGCCAAGCCCTACACGGTGAATGCAAAAAAGCAAAATATCAACAATATTATAGAAAAAACTATCGCCCTGATCAAAGCAGATAACCTGTCAGAAAAGATTACCATCAAAAAGTCTCTTTCCCCCGATCTGCCGGAGATAAATGTAGACGGTGAGCAACTGATGCAGGTTTTTCTTAATATTGCGTTCAATGGGATTGAGGCAATGCCCGAAGAGGGGACTTTGAGTTTCACTACATCACAGATCGAAAAGGAAGATGCCACCATCATAGAGATCGCTGTCCGGGACACCGGCAGAGGCATCAATAAGGAAGACATGGAAAATATATTCAAACCCTTTTTCACAACCAAGGAAAAAGGGACAGGTCTTGGCCTCCCGATCTGCCAGAGAATTATCACAAAACATGGTGGTCATATTGAGGTAAAATCAAATCCAGGTAAAGGAACAACATTTTATATAAGAATTAAATCATGACACCGGGGTCAGCTTTGAATCAAAGAATAAGCAAAAGGAGACAACAGAATATCCTGCCACACTTTTTTTGCTGATTTCTGCTTGCAGGCCCGATAAAATAACCTTGACAGCAGTGCAATGCCATAATAAATTTACGTGTTATGCGAAGAATCTTAGTTGTTGATGACGAATTAAATATGCGGCTGGTTTTAAAGGCCATGCTCAAAAAAGAAAACTATGAGGTTGCTACTGCCTCCAATGGCCTTAAAGCTCTCGATATACTGGCGACCAGTGATGTTGCAGTAATTGTAACCGACCTCAAAATGCCCGGGCTTGACGGCATGGGTCTTCTGGAAAAAACGGTCAGGGACTACCCCTCAATACCGGTCATTATCATTACCGCTCACGGCACGATAGACACAGCGGTGGATGCCCTGAAGAAGGGGGCATTTGATTACATCACCAAACCATTTGAACAGGACGACCTGAAGAACGTTATCAACAAGGCATTCAAAACCAGAATGTTTAGTGAAGATGAAGTGGTTTTGAGTCCCGACGAAATAGACCGATATGAGATCATAGGCTATGGCAAAGGCATGACTGAAATATTTGATACGATTAAAAAAGTGGCCCCCTCTACTACAACGATCCTCATTACGGGAGAAACAGGGACAGGAAAGGAACTGATAGCCAACGCAATCCACAGGAACAGTCCCCGTAAAAATAATCCACTTATTAAGATTAACTGTTCCGCCATCTCAGAAAATCTTATAGAGAGCGAACTTTTTGGTTATGAAAAGGGGGCATTTACAGGTGCAGTCTCAAGAAAGCCGGGAAGATTGGAACTCGCTCATAAGGGAATCCTTTTTCTCGACGAGGTAGGCGATATTCCAAAGGAGATGCAGGTAAAGCTCCTCAGGGTAATACAGGATCATGAGTTTGAAAGGGTGGGGGGACTCCAGACAATAAAGGTAGATGTAAGATTGATTACAGCCACAAACAGGGACCTTCTTCAGGACGTAAAAGAAGGAAGGTTCAGAGATGATCTTTATTACAGGCTCAATGTCCTACCCATCCATCTTCCGGCTTTGAGAGAAAGAAAGGAAGATATAATTCCCTTGGCCGATTTTTTTGTCGAGAAATTCAACAAAAAACTTAATCGAAACATCAAACACATTGATTCAGGGGCAAGAAGACTTTTCCACAATTATAGCTGGCCCGGGAATATCAGGGAGCTGGAGAATCTTATTGAAAGACTTGTGTTGATGGCCAAAGGACATAGTATTACCATCAAAGATCTCCCAGAAGAATTCAATTTCCAGGATGAAGCAGTAGTAACTTTCCGGCCTGAAGACCAAAAAAAATCTTTTAAAGACATCATCAAAAGCAAGACGGCGGAAATAGAAAAACAGATTATCATCAAGGTTCTGGAGGAATGTAACGGAAATATAACAAAGGCGGCAAAGCGGCTCGGTCTCAGCAGGAAGGGACTTCAACTGAAAATGACAAAATACGACCTCCGGAAATAAGGTTCCTAAAAAGATTGCAGGCATTCTGCTGAAAGTAAGCAGCTATCTTTCGACATAAAAAGAAACAACAATGGATGTTTTATTATTTAAAATTGCTCTTTGTGCTTATTTTATAAGTACTCTGGGATATATCACGTCTCTTCTCGTTAAGAGGGTTTTTGTGGCCAAGGTTTCTACATGGATTCTTGTCCTGGCTTTTATTATACACGGGTTTTCTTTTCTTTTCCGGTGTATAGAAACCGGTCATAGTCCATTTATCAATTTGTACGATTCCCTTTCTTTTTTTGCATGGACAATAACCGGCACTTATCTTGCCTTCCAGGTTAAGACAAAAACGAGGGTTCTCGGCGCTTTTGTGTCACCTCTTGCCTTCTTGCTCATGATGGTGGCATCCGTCCAATTAGGCGGGGAGGTTTCCATATCGTCCATCTTACAGGGACGCTTGGTAACTATTCACGTAATATTGTCTGTCTCAGGTGAAGCTCTTTTCACCCTTGCGTGTTGCGCCGGTGTTATGTATCTGATTCAGGAAAATTTTATAAAAAATAAAAAGTCTAGTGGATATAGCAGGCTACTGCCTTCGCTGCGGGATTTAGACAGAGTAAATCACATCTGTCTTCTCTGGGGTTTCCCTATGTTAACAATGGGAATTATTGCCGGATCAATCTGGGCACGGACTGCCTGGGGTAGTCACTGGCAGTGGGACCCAAAACAGATATGGACACTGTTTGCCTGGATATTCTATGCCCTTTTATTACACCAAAGACTTGCCATAGGATGGAAGGGTAGAAAAGTTGCCCTTTTTTCCATTGTTGCTTTCTTAATTTTGCTTTTTGCTTTTGTTGGAGTGAACATGTTTTTTATAACATCACACAGGTTTATGTAAGAATAAATTTCAGGAGCCAGAATCCAGAATTAAAGCTCCCCTCAGCTTGCTGCGGGGAATCTCCGACTGTTAAGGAAAATTACTGACGTTATTCTTCTTTGAAGAATTGTTGATTTTATTCGCTCGCTAACCCCGCCACAAGCAGCGGGAAATGCGCTCGCTGTTCAGTTCAGAAGGAAATCGGAATATATTATCAATATAATCTTTTTGTTCTGACTCCTGATTTCTGGATTCTATTTTTGTGCTAATGAACATAATATTGATTGGGATAAATCACCGGACAGCTCCTGTGGAAATAAGGGAGAAGCTTTCCATTAACTGCGAGGACAACGACCGGCCTCTGGTAGAAATAATGAGAGTCCCGCAGATACGTGAGAGTTTGTTTCTTTCTACCTGCAACCGCGTGGAGGTGCTTGCAGGTGTGTCGGACATTCATTCTGCCGTAGAAAACTTAAAATCCGTCATTTTTTCTCTCGGTAATTTATCTTCAAAAGAGCTGGAAAAATGCCTTTATATTTATCACAGCGATGATGCGGTAAGACATTTGTTCCGGGTGGCTTCGAGTATTGATTCCATGGTCATGGGAGAACCACAGATACTGGGACAGGTCAAAGATGCTTATCGCCGCTGTGTAGAACATGGCTCGTCGGGAGTTATTCTGAATAAGCTGCTTCACCATGCCTTCCGAGTGGCAAAGAGGGTAAGGACGGAAACCGGTATTTCCAGTAATGCTGTTTCAGTAAGTTTTGCAGCAGTAAAGCTGGCAAAAAAGATACTTGGAGATCTCAGGGGGAAAACCATTCTTCTTGTTGGCGCCGGCGAGATGTCAGAACTGGCAGCAAAACATTTGATGAGCAATGGGGTTTCCAAGATTATTGTGGCCAATAGAACCTACGGGCAGGCTGTGAAGCTGGCGGATGATTTTCATGGCACACCAATAAGTTTTGACCTTCTTGAAGAAAAACTCAAGGAAGTGGATATAGTAATCAGCTCTACAGGCGCGCCCGGTTATATTATCGGAAAAGCAATAATCTCCTCCGCATTGCGCAGACGCAAGAACAGATTAATGTTCTTGATTGACATAGCAGTACCGAGGGACATCGATCCCGAGGTGAACACAATAGACAATGTTTATCTTTATAATATCGATAATCTCCAGGAAATTGTTGATGAAAACATAAACGTCAGGATGAGAGAGGCCGAAAAAGCCGAGACAATTATAGATGAGGAGGTTCTTAAATTTTCTGGATGGCTCAAGACGCTCGAAGCAGTTCCAACCATCGTTTCTCTCAGAGAAAAAGCGGATGAGATTACTGAGAGTGAACTGCAAAAATCAGCTTCCTGGATGAGGAATTTAGGTGAAGAGGAAAAGAAAAACATAAAAATCCTGATTTCTTCTGTGACAAATAAAATGCTCCATGATCCTATAACAGGTCTTAAGGAGGAAAGTCAAAATGACGGTGCCGCTCCTTACATAGCGGCTATCAGAAGATTATTCAGATTAGATGACGACTGATCCATCTTTATCTTTTCCCTTAAGAATGGAAGGGTGGCATGGACAAACTTGTTTGTCCGTGCAAAGAGACCTTCTGGGTGCCCCTCCTGGTAGGAGGGGTTAGGGGAGGGGGAACGGAGGTGACACATTAAGGAAATTCTAAGAATAGGAACACGCGGAAGTAATCTGGCGTTGAAACAGGCACACTGGGTGGCCGACAGGCTGAAAGAGAAATACCCTGACATGATTACGGAGATTTCCGTAATCAAAACAAAGGGAGACAGGATGCAAAATATTTCTTTGGCCAATATCGGGGGGAAGGGTGTTTTTGTCAAGGAAATTGAAGAAGCGCTCCTTAAAGGCGACATTGCGATTGCTGTGCACAGTATGAAGGATGTTCCCACAGAACTTCCGGAAGAGTTAGAAATAGGAGTCGTGACCGAAAGAGAGGATCCCAGAGATGTTCTGATATCAAGGGAAAACGGAAAATTAGAGGATCTGCCAACCGGGGCCCGGATAGGTACAGGTTCCCTCAGAAGGGCATTACAACTGCGTAATTTAATGCCGGATATCAAAATAGTTTCTATCCGGGGTAATCTGGACACGAGAATAAAAAAGCTAAAAACAGATGATCTTGATGGCGTGGTGGTTGCAGCGGCCGGGATGAAACGTATGGGATGGGCAGAGAGTATCTCTCAATTCATCCCCATCGCAGTAATGGTCCCCTCCCCCGGACAGGGCGCACTTGGTATAGAACTGCGAAAGGATGATGAAGAAATAAGAGACATTGTCTCCTTTCTCAATCACAGCTCATCGTCGATTGAAGTTATGGCCGAGAGGGCTTTTTTAACACAATTGGGGGGAGGATGTCAGGTGCCGATAGCGGCCTTCGGTAAACAACAGGACGATGAGTTAATTTTAAGAGGCCTTGTGGGAAGTCTTGATGGCAGGACTATAGTGGATGACGAAGTCAGGGGAAGCAGTAATGATTGGGAAGAGCTGGGGAAGATATTAGCCGAAAGAATATCGTCAAGAGGCGGTCGGGCAATACTGGAAGAAATATACAATATATAAGCGATCAGCTATCAGCGCTACACAGGGCTTTAACCCTACATTATAAGAAATGACAGCTAAATTCCCCTGTTTTAGAAATACTAAGGTTTTTAACGCAACAATAACCGAAAGCAATGCAGTGTGCTAAAAACGGAGTCTTAAACTAATGAAGAAGATGGGCAAGATATATATTATCGGTGCTGGACCAGGAGATCCCGGGCTTATGACGGTCAGAGGGTTACAATACCTGCAGGAGGCCAACGTAGTTTTCTATGATTATCTTGTCAGCAGTGAACTTCTCAACCATACGGCGGAAAATGCCCGGCTGGTCTACGTGGGTAAAAAGGGCGGAAACCATACCATTGCCCAGGATGAACTGAATAATCTCCTTGTAAAGGAGGCAAAAAGCGGGAATGTCGTTGCCAGACTTAAAGGGGGAGATCCCTTTATCTTCGGAAGGGGTGGAGAAGAAGCAGAAATGTTTTCAAAAGAAGGTATTCCTTTTGAGGTGGTTCCCGGTGTCACCTCTGCAGTAGCCGTTCCCGCCTATGCAGGGATACCCCTGACACACCGGGATTATACATCCACAGTTGCCTTTGTAACCGGTCATGAAGATCCTACAAAGGGTATAAGCGATATAGACTGGGAGAGCATCTCCGCTATCGGAACCGTTGTTTTCTTGATGGGTGTCAAGAACTTGAGGCATATCGTGGAAAACCTGGTCGGCAACGGGAGGGCTTCAGAGACACCGGCTGCCCTGATAAGGTGGGGAACAACGGCGGATCAAGAAACCCTGACGGGAACTCTTCGAAATATAGTAGAGATAGCGGAAGAAAAAAATTTTTCACCCCCGGCGATATTTGTCGTAGGAAATGTGGTAAATTTGAGAGAATCCCTGAACTGGTTTGAAAAGAAGCCCCTCTTCGGTAAAGGAGTCGTCATTACGAGACCCGTGGAACAGGCAGGAGAATTTGCAGATATCTTGCATAGAGCGGGGGCTCGAGTTATCTATTGCCCCACGATAAAGATTATGCCGCCCGACAATTTCGATGATCTGGACCGGGCGATAGAAAATATAGAAAAATACCACTGGATTGTATTTACCAGTGTAAACGGGGTTAAGTTTTTCTTCAAGCGCCTTGATGATTTGAATAAGGACATAAGAGACCTCAAGGGAATCAGGATATGTGCCATAGGACCCGCTACCTCTGCTGCCGTGGAAAATTACGGGATCCGCATCGATATCATCCCCGATGATTACACATCCGAAGCTGTTCTGGAAAAATTTCAGGAACAGAAAATCAGGGACAAGAACATTCTCCTGCCGAGGGCGGAAATTGCCAGTGACGTCATTCCGGAGGGCCTTTCAAAACTCGGTGCAAACGTAGACGTCGCGGTAGCTTACAGAACAGTTAGTTCGGGAAGAGACAGGACAGAGCTTTGTGAATTGATAGAGCAAAACAAGGTTGACGTCATTACCTTCACCAGTCCTTCCACTGCGATTAACTTCCTGAATATTATGGGAGAGGACTTCCGTCTTCCCGAAAGCATAAAGACAGCGTGCATAGGGCCTGTGACGGCCGCTGCCACGGAAAAACTCGGGTTCAAGACCGACATCATGCCGGAGACATATACTATTTCCGGCCTTGTAGATGCACTGATTGAGGATTTTAGATTATGATTGGAATTTCAAAGCTATATTGCGGGGCTGTGGAGCCATCAGATGTCCTTCGTTATGGGAGGGACTCCGAGGATCTTCCTTCACATCTCCTCCAGTTTTCCATTGACAAGAAGCCTGTGGTCGTCTGGAATGCAACCAGAAGATGCAACCTTAAATGCATCCACTGTTACTCGAGTTCTCAAAATATACGCTACAGCGATGAATTGAATACCGATGAAGGGAAAGAACTGATATCTGACCTTGCCTCGTTCGGATGTCCGGTTATTCTCTTTTCCGGCGGTGAACCATTGATAAGAAAGGATCTTCCCGAGCTTATCCGGTTCGCTGTGGATAAGGGTATGCGGGCAGTGATTTCAACAAACGGCACACTGATGACAAAAAACCTGGCAAAGATCTTTGGAGAAATCGGCCTTTCCTATGTTGGCGTGAGCCTCGATGGAATGAAGGAAACACATGACAGGTTCAGGGGGGTTAGTGGGGCTTTTGATGCCACCCTGAAAGGAATCAGGCTCTGCCAGGATGAGGGTATAAAGGTGGGAGTGCGCTTTACCATAAGCAGGAAAAATTCCTCCGAAATCCCTTCCATTTTTGACTTCATTGAGGAAAGAGAAATCCCCCGGGCATGTTTTTATCACCTCGTCTATGCGGGACGCGGCTCCGAGTTGATTGATGAAGATCTGTCCCACGATGAAACGAGAAAAGTGGTAGATATTATCATGGACAGGACAAGAGATCTTTTTCATCGTGGAATGGAAAAAGAGATACTCACCGTGGACAACCATGCCGATGGCCCTTATGTATATTTGCGCTTGTTAAAGGAAGACCCCCAAAGAGCCGGCGAAGTCTTTGAGCTTCTCATGATGAATGAGGGAAACAGTTCCGGAAATGGTATCGGGTGTGTGAGCTGGGATGGTGAGGTCCACGCAGACCAGTTCTGGAGAAATGTGTCCTTCGGTAATGTCAGAAAACGTCCCTTCAGTGAGATATGGCTGGATACATCAAATGAATTGATGGCAAAATTGAAAGATAAAAAACCTCACGTGAAGGGGAGATGCGCAACCTGCCGCTGGCTCGATATCTGCGGGGGCAATTTTCGGGCGAGGTCTGAGGCGGCATCAGGTGACATCTGGACACCTGACCCGGCCTGTTATCTGACAGATGAGGAAATAAAAGTTTAAAGTCTAAATTCAAGTATGATGTATTCGTAAAAAGTTTTTTCGAAGCGCATTCGAAGAATCACGCAAGTCATTCAAGCATTTTGGGGAAAAGATGGTGGTAGTGACCGGCGTTAAGAAAATCTAACTGTTTGAGTGCGTTAGCACGAGTTTTAGATTTTTAGCCGGGCAATAACAGCATCCCCAAAATGGTTCTGAGCGAAGAAAAGTGGCTTTTTACAAATACATCAAGTATCAAAGGAAACAAACATAAATGAACTTCAAGCTTTAGACTTTAAACTTTAAACTCGAAACTTTAAACTCAGGAGTGAGACCATGTATTATCCAGTTTACAGGCCAAGGAGATTGAGGAAAAACGCAAATTTCAGGAGGATGATACGGGAGACACAATTATCCGTTGATGACCTTGTTTATCCCCTCTTTGTAACCTCTGGCCGTAATGTCAAGAAACCTATCAACTCCATGCCGGGCAATTTTCAGATGTCTGTCGATCATCTGGTGAAAGAAGTGCAAAAAACAAAAGATGTCGGTATTCCCGCGGTACTTCTTTTCGGCATTCCCGACAAGAAAGACGAAGTCGGTTCAGGTGCATTTGCCGACGATGGGATTATCCAGCAGGCAACAAGGAAAATTAAGGAGAAGGTGCCTGATATCATTGTAATTTGTGACGTATGTCTCTGTGAATATACCAGCCACGGTCATTGCGGCACTATTAAAGACAACGATGTGGACAATGATGCCACCCTGGAAATCCTCGCAGAAACAGCCCTGTCTCAGGCGAAGGCCGGTGCGGATATGATAGCCCCTTCCGGTATGATGGACGGCGGTGTCGGGGCAATCAGGGATGCCCTCGATGAGGAAGGATATGATGCCCTTCCCATTATGGCCTATTCAGCCAAGTATGCCTCATGCTTTTACGGACCCTTTCGCGAAGCCGCCGAAGGTGCACCGCAATTTGGGGACAGGAAATCATACCAGATGGATCCGGCCAATTCCGATGAGGCTATCCGGGAGATAACCCTCGATGTTGAAGAGGGCGCAGATATTATTATGATTAAGCCTGCGCTTCTTTATCTCGATATTATCTACAGGGCTAAGGAGGAATTTGACCTGCCGATAGCGGCCTACAATGTCAGCGGGGAGTTTGCTATGATCAAGGCTGCTGCAAATCTTGGCTGGCTGGATGAAGAAACGGCGATGATGGAATCCCTCACATCAATAAAGAGGGCGGGGGCGGATATTATTATCACCTATTTCGCCCGGGATGCGGCGAAACTGCTGGTTTAGAGTTTCGAGTTTAAAGTTTTGAAGATTAGGGGCGGGGTTTATCCCTGCCTGATAGGGTTATCAGTAATGGTTTCAAATAAACAATCTTTAATCTTACCCCCTACACTTCGCATGATTGCCTGGGAAGTAACCAGGAGCTGTAACCTCTCCTGTATACACTGCCGGGCCTCATCAGAATACGGCCCCTATGAAGGGGAACTCACCACTGATCAATGTTTGAAGCTCGTTGACAACATAGCATCTTTCAGCAAACCGGTGATTATCCTGACCGGTGGTGAACCACTCATGCGGGAGGATATCTTTGAGATTGCTTCTTATGGAGATAAAAAGGGGTTGCGTATGGTGCTGGCCACGAACGGGACACTGGTAACCGAGGAAATTGCCGTAAAGATGCTTGAATCAGGAATCAAAAGGGTCAGTATCAGTATTGATGGTCTGGATGCGGAAAGTCATGATGCCTTCCGCGGGGTATCCGGCGCCTTTGAGGAAGCGATGGCCGGAATTACAGCCATGAAAAAAGCCGGAATGGAATTTCAGATCAATACCACTATAACCCGGGTCAATCTGGATCAGATTCAGGAAATTCTGAATCTGGCCATCGGGCTGGGTGCCGCCGCCCACCACATCTTTCTCCTTGTACCCACAGGGAGGGGAAGAGAGATGGCTGATCAGGAGATACAACCGCAAGATTATGAAGAAACGTTGAACTGGTTTTATGAACAGAGTTTCACTTGCCCGATTCAGCTCAAAGCTACCTGCGCTCCTCACTACTTCCGCATTTTCCATCAGCGAAGAAAGGAACCCCCGGCGGAATCAAGGGAAGAAAGAGATTCATTGAATGCCATGACCAGAGGCTGTATGGGGGGGATTTCGTTCTGTTTTATTTCCCATACGGGGCAGGTGCAGCCTTGTGGTTTTCTTGAGATTGACTGTGGTCAACTCAAAGAAAAAAGCTTGGAAGATGTTTGGAATAATTCCCCTGTTTTTACTGATCTGAGGGATTTGAGTAAGTACAAGGGGAAATGCGGCAGGTGCGAATTTATTAAGGTGTGCGGCGGTTGCCGTGCACGCGCTTATGAAATCACGGGAGACTACCTGGCTGAGGAACCATTTTGTATTTATGAACCGAAAAAGAAGGTTTCAAGTTTAAAGTCTAAATGCTAACTTTGGAATAAAAGCGTACCCCCCTTTATTTTTGAATTATTACAATGCTCAATACAGAAGGTACTTTTAAAAACTTTTTAAACGACATGATTGTATGGTTTTAGCATTATAAAATAAGGGGATAGAAGAATGTTACTTTGATTGCTATGAATCAATTTAAACTACATATTTTCGGTACGATTTTATTCCAAAGTTAATTCAAGGGGGTACGCTTTCATAGCAAAGCCAGCCTCTAAAGTTTAAAGTCTTGAAACCTGAAACATGAAACTTTATCATGGATCCAATAGACAAAAAAATTCTTAATATTATCCAGACCGATTTTCCGATTGATGTAAAACCCTTTACCGTTCTGGCTAAAAAAATCGGCATCGGTGAGGATGAAGTCCTGAAACGTGTCAAAAAGCTGAAGGAGACAGGGATCATTCGCAGAATGGGCGCAGTGTTTGACACCCGAAAACTTGGTTTTGCAAGCACTCTCTGTGCCGCTCGGGTCTCAGAGGAGAAGCTGAAAGAATTTGTCGAAATCGTCAATTCTTATCCGGGGGTAACCCATAATTACAGAAGAAACCACGAATACAATGTCTGGTTTACTTTCATGGCTTCCACCGAAGAAGAGATACAAAAATCGCTGACGGAAATTAGCGAAAAAACTGGCATGTCTGATATACTCAACATGCCTGCTAAACAGAATTTCAAGATTAATGTTAGTTTCGATTTCTAAAGTTTCTTTTTAATATACCTAATTTTAAAACTATGAGGAGGGCAAATGATAAGAGATTTGATACAGAAAAACAGAAGCTACAGAAGATTTTATCAGGATTTTGTCATTGAACTTGGTACACTGAGAGAACTTGTTGATCTTGCGAGAATCTCTGCTTCGGCAGCCAATATGCAACCGCTAAAATATGTCCTTTCCTGTGAAGTTCAAAAGAATGCCCTGATATTTCCACACCTTGAGTGGGCCGGTTATCTGAAAGACTGGTCCGGTCCATCAGAAGGGGAAAGGCCATCCGCATACATCATTATACTCGCAGATACACAGATAAGCCGATCCACTGGCTGTGATCACGGAATTGCTGCCCAGAATATCCTTCTTGGTGCAACGGAAAAGGGTTTAGGGGGCTGTATGATCGCCTCAATCAGTCGGACAAAACTTCGCGAAATCCTCAAACTACCACCGCACCTCGAAATAATTCTTGTCCTGGCCCTCGGAAAACCAAAGGAAACGGTGATAATAGAAACCGTTGGCCCTGATGGAAACATAAAATACTGGCGTGACAGCGAAGGCAAGCACCATGTGCCAAAGCGATCTATTAATGATATTATAGTTAGCCAGGTTTGATGCACTCGCAAAAAGTCTTTTCGGAGCGAATTCGAAGAATAACGTAAGTAATTTAAGCATTTTGGGGAAAAGATGGTGGTAGTGACCGGCGTTAAGAAAATCTAACTGTTTGAGTGCGTTAGCACGAGTTTTAGATTTTTAGACGGGCAATAACAGCATCCCCAAAGTGGTTCTGAGCAAAGAAAGGTGACTTTTTATGAGTGTATCAGGTTTAACCTCAAACAGGACAGTGGAAGCTGTTATTGTAGAAAGGAGTTATTGCTCATGCTTACTTTAGAAAATATGGCCTTAATTGTTGTTGACTTTCAGGGCAATCTGGCCCATTCGATGTATGAAAAGCATCAACTTTTTGAAAACGCACAGAAGATAATTAAAGGGGCAAGCGTCTTTGGAATACCCATCCTCGCGGTAGAACAGACCCCTGACAAACTTGGTTCGACGATACCTGAAATCGACAACCTCCTCTCCGGCATTCAACATATAAGTAAAACTAACTTTAACTGCTGTGATAACGAACGCTTTATGCGTGAACTTAAATCGCTGAACAGGAACCAGCTTTTGCTTACAGGAATCGAAACGCATATCTGTGTCTATCAGACGACTATGGGTCTGCTTAATATGGATTATGAAGTCCATATTATTGCAGACGCAGTTTCTTCAAGAACAGTTAGAAACAGAAACATAGGGCTTGAGAAAATGCAAGATGGCGGCGCAAGTTTGACAAGTACGGAGATTGTGTTATTTGAATTGCTGAAATCTGCGGAACATGAAAAATTCAGAGAAGTAATAAAGATCGTGAAGTAAAAAACCGCGCCTTACAAAAAAGGCCTGCTCATATCGAGCAGGCCTTTTCCTTCAAAAGCTTAAACCATCTTCTTTTTCATTAACCTTCCGTCTTACTTGTTCCCGTCCCCTCATCGTTAGATTTTGGATCTTGAGTAAGATAACGTAAGAAGGAGGGACCAATCAAACCACCTGCCGCAAGCAAACCAAAAGGCTTGAACATATCCTTCCATGAGGCTTGCTTTGCCGGTTTTACCGGAAGTTCATCATATACGTCCACTTTTTCTGTAAGGACATATATGACGTGGGTTCCATCTACAAATTTATCCCCGTAGACTGATGCATCTCCACCAAGTTCTTTAGCACGTTCGTATGCCTTTTTCAGGATGTCTGCCTGGTTGCCGAACTGAAGGGCACCGGTGGGACACGCCTTGACACAGGCAGGCAATAAATTGTTCTCCAGCCTGGTCGTGCACATGTCACACTTGAAGGCCTTCTCGAGTTCTGCGTCCAGCTTTGGAATCCCGAAAGGACATGCATCGACGCATGCTCCACAGCCTATGCACTTTTCGCGGCGAATACCAACCGTTCCAAACTCTGTATAGTACAACGCATTTTCCGGACACACCTCGACACACGCTGCATCGGTGCAGTGCATGCATCCATCTTTTCTAAATAACCAGTTGACACCACCGTTACCATCGGATACCTCCTGGAACCTGATAAGAGTCCAGGTGTTTGGCTGAAGGTCGGGGGGATTCTGATATGTCCCGGTATTTTTAGTCTGCTTTGCAGGCAAACCGTTCCACTGCTTACAGGCTAATTGACAGCCCCTGCATCCGGTACATTTTGAAAGATCAATGAGCTTAGCTTTCTTAGACATTTATTTCACCCCCTTCTTCTCAACATTTACCATGAAGGCCTTGCTCTCAGGTATCATGGTATTGGCATCTCCGATGAATGGTGTAAGCAGATTAGCTGAATCACCAGAGGTAAAAACCTCAGGTTTCTTGTCGCCCTGGACATACTTCCTCATGTTCGTTGTCACCCATCCATAGTGCCACGGAATACCGACCTGATGAACGACAGTGCCGTTCAGTTTAAAGGGTTTGAATCTCGCTGTGACGATAGCCACGGCATCGACTTCGCCCCTGATCGATTTTACAATAGTCCGATCACCATTTTTGATGTCCTTCATCTTGGCAAGCTCTTGACTCATCTCGACAAACATTTCAGGCTGCATCTCTGCAAGCCAGGGACACCATCTTGTCATGAGACCAGTCTGCCAGTGCTCACTAACTCGATAGGTAGAACAGACAAAGGGAAATCTTGGATCGCAGGTTGCCCTTGCATCCACATTTGTCCCTGTTCCCTCTTTATCCCATCTCTTGATAGTCGGGTTGACCATTTGAGGTGACATAAAGTTCTTTTCTACGGGGCATTCCAAAGGCTCATAATGTTCTGGAAATGGTCCATCAGCAAGTCCCGGTCCAAAAATACTACCGACACCATGGGTTTTCATGATGAAGGGAGGTCTCCCTGAACCAGGCTTTGCAACACCGTCAGGAACATCTCCTGTCCACTTGGAACCATCCCACTTGATTACGGGATGCTCTTTGTCCCAGGGGTTTCCATTCAGATCAACTGAAGCGCCATTGTAGATGATCCTGCGGTTGACAGGCCAGCACCATGACCAATCGGAGTAAAGGCCTATGCCGGATTCATCCTTGCCTCCGCGCCGTGCCGCCATATTCCCTTTTTCAGTATAGGAATTACAGTACAGCCAGTTTCCGGAAGAGGTCGAACCGTCATCCTGGAGAAAGGCAAAACTTGGCACCAGTTCGCCTTTCTTGTAGAGCTTCCCTTTGATCTCCTTGTCTTCGAGGAAGTACCCGTTGATTTCCTTGGCAATATAGTGGGCATCCAGATGCTTGACCTTGCCGTCAGCACCTTTAGGACCGTACTCCCAGGTCATTTTTGTAATAGCCTCTTTCAGAGGCCCGCCTTCTTTTTCGTAAAGCTCTTTTACCTTGTAGAAGAGCTCGGCAATGATTTCACCATCAGGCATGGCGACTCCGGGTGAATTAACCGCCTTGTATCTCCACTGCATCCAGCGGCCGCTGTTGGTAATACTGCCTTCTTTTTCAATTGAGGCAGAACATGGAAGCATGAAGACCTCTGTCTTGATCTTCTTCGGATCCATACCGGGTCCCTTCCAGAAGGAACCTGTCTCACTGTCAAAGATGTTGACATTGACCATCCAGTCCAGTTTGGTCATAGCCTGTCTTGTTTTGTTGGAACTGGCACCGCTGCAGGCAGGATTCTGCCCCCATGAGAAGAATCCGGTGAATTTTCCTTTGTACATTGCATCAAAGAGACTCAGCCAGGAGTAATCTACACCGTCATCCAGCTTGGGCAGATAGCTATAGGCCTCTTCCAGACTGACATCTGTCCCGTAATGCGCCCTCAGGAGACTTGCTATGTATTTCGGATAGTTGCTCCACCAGTTCAGACTATTCGGCTCCTTTGTTGTAGGCGTATATTTATCATTGTACGCTTTCAATGTAGGAAGAGACGCCTTTGGTGTCTTGAGATACCCGGGGATGATGTGAAAGAGCAGACATTGATCTGTAGATCCCTGAACATTGGACTCACCCCTTAAAGCGTTGACACCACCGCCGGCAAGTCCCATGTTTCCAAGGAGGAGCTGGATTATGGCCATTGTCCTGATGTTCTGGACACCCACCGTATGCTGCGTCCACCCCATGGCATACATGATAGTCCCAGCTTTTCCTACCTTGCCGGTTTTTGAGTATTCCTTGTAAACCTCAAGAAGTTTTTCCTCCGGAGTACCGGTAATGTTGGATACGGTATCGGGGTTATACCTTGAATAATGTTTATTCAAGAGCTGGTATACACAGTCAGGATCCTTCAGGCTTTGATCTTTTTTAACGACACCGTTGGCATCCGTCTGGAATGACCATGTGGATTTATCATACTTGCCGTCGGTGAGCCCGGAGAAGACACCCTTATTGTCCCCAGGAAGTTTAATTTTCGGATTTACCAGGAAAGAAGCATTTGTGTAATTGACGACATACTCTTTTTGAATGAGGTTATTGTCCAGAATATATTTAATCATGCCTCCAAGAAAGGCTATATCTGAACCTGACCTCAGAGAAGCGAAGATGTCTGCTTTCGCGGAGGTCTGGGTAAATCTTGGATCAACACTGATAAGTTTAGCGCCATTCTCCATTGCCTGTGTAACATACTTAAAGGAAACGGGATGGTTTGATGCGGGGTTACTGCCCATTGCCAAAATACAATCACTGTTTCTAATGTCAATCCAGTGATTGGTCATCGCACCGCGTCCGAACGACTCTGCCAGAGCCGCAACAGTTGCGCTGTGTCAGATACGGGCCTGGTGTTCAATATAAGTCAGGCCCAACCCCCTTAAGAATTTTTGATAGATGAAACACTCTTCATTGTCCATGGCGGCACTGCCAACCGAAGCTATCCCGTCTGTTCGGTTGACTACCTGTCCCTTGGCATTTCTTTCCTTGAAACTCTTATCACGACTCTTCTTTACATTTTTGGCAATCCTGTCAATCATCCATTTCCAGGATTTTTCCTCCCACTTATCGGAATAAGGTGCCCGGTAAAGTGGTTTGTCAAGCCGGTTTTTATTGACCGACAGCTGGTAAATAGACCCTCCCTTGGTGCAGAGAGACCCCCTGTTAATGGGGTGATCGGGATCACCTTCCGTGTTGATGACCTTACCCTTCTGAGTGGCGACAATTATGCCGCATCCAACAGAACAGTAAGGACAGATCGTAGTGGTCTCTTTAGCATACTGGATCTTCAGTGGTTCGGCATGAGCTAATACCGGTTTCAGACTGATTCCGATACCGCTTGCCATTAACGCCACACCGGAGATCTTCAAGAAACCTCTTCTGGTAACTTTCATAACAATGCGCTCCTTTCTTAAAGTTTAGTTAGGAAAATACCCTCTTATTTACTCTCCTTTCCAAACACGGGAGGCACAACTGTTTCCGGTTATACCCACTGTCCGCTCTTCATAGACAAATCCTTTAGAAGACGCGGATCGGAGAAACATAAGCTAATCACTGACGGGTCCAATTAAATATGGCGGATCCCTTTTATACTCCCTGGAGCCGATGAGCGGAGTTGAACCGCTGACCTACTGATTACGAATCAGTTGCTCTACCGACTGAGCTACATCGGCAAATGTAGTCTAATTTTTGACTATTTTACAAGAATGATTTGGCTATCATAAAGCCATCTACCTTGTCAAGATATTTGTTATCTAAAATTTGCAACCCTCAAATCCTTTGTCTTGACTTTCAAAAAGGGTTTGATATTATTTGTTAAATTCCAAGGAGTTCCCATGAACAACCTATTCAAGAGACTGCTGTCAATATCCCCCCTGAAAATAAGCCTTGTTATTGTTTTCATAGCAATCATCTTCTATTTAATGAATGTTCCTTTCCTTAGATTTATGGAGCTAAAAACCCTGGATCTGAGGACGCTTTCCCGGGGCGAGAGGTGTCCAGGAGGAAATATAGTAATTGCGGCCATTGATGAGAAGAGTTTAAGTGAACTGGGGCGATGGCCATGGCCGAGGGCAACCATTGCAAAACTCGTTGACACCCTGAAGGAATACGGAGCAAAAGTCGTGGGAATGGATATCGTCTTTGCCGAACCTGCGGACACCGATCCAATACTCGCTGAATCGATGAAGAATGCGGGAAATATCACCCTCGGCTATTTTTTCCACACCACAGAGAAGGAAATCGCACACCTGAACAAAGAGGACGCCCAGAAATGTGCCAATAATATTTCCTACTCCAAATATCAGATAGTACAGTTCATAGGCAAACCGGATGAATCCATTCTGCCACAAGCATGTGCGGCTGCAGCAAACGTGGGGCCGCTGTCCGATGCGGCAGAAAATAGCGGATACTTTAATTGTTTCCCAGACAGTGACGGAACGATAAGGTGGTCCCCTCTGGTTATGAAATTCGGAGACGACTTTTATCCCCCTCTTTCCATCTCTGTCCTTCTTCAGTACATGGACTGGCCCATGATGACCCTGAAGATGGCCGACTTTGGCGTTGATTCCATACGGATAGGTGATCTTGGTGTCCCGACCGACGAATCGGGGAGAATGTTGATAAATTATCTTGGGCCCGCCAAGACCTTTCCTCATTATTCGATTGCCGATATCATAAGCGGCCGCCTGAAACCGGCACTTTTTAAAGACAAAATCGTTCTGGTGGGGGCTACAGCTACAGGTATTTACGACATGAGGGTAACTCCCTTCAGTACTACGTATCCGGGAATCGAAATTCATGCCACTGTAATAGACAATATACTAACTCAAACCTTTCTTAAGCGTCCCGGCTGGATCGGGGTATTTGACATTACCGCTATACTTTTCTTCGGTCTTATCCTCGGCATTGTTCTGTCCAGGGTCAGGGGTGCTTACGGTGTTTTTTTCAGCCTTCTGTTACTTGTAACGTATATCCTGATCAACTGGTTTATCTTCTCCCATTATAACATCTGGCTCAATCTAATCTACCCAGTCATTACAATACTTACAGTCTACCTCGGCATAACGATCTACAAGTACATAACCGAAGAGCGGGAGAAGAAAAAGATACGCGGTGCTTTCCAGTATTACCTTACCCCTTCCGTAATCAACGAACTTTTGAAGGATCCCTCAAAGCTGAAGCTCGGGGGGGAAAAGATGAATCTTACAGTCCTCTTCTCTGATATACGGGGGTTTACCACCGTTTCCGAGAAACTGTCGCCGGAGGAACTCGTACACCTCCTCAATGAATACCTGACCGCCATGACCGGTGTAGTATTCAGATACGATGGGCTCCTCGACAAATACATGGGAGATGCTATTATGGCAGTCTTTGGTGCCCCGCTGCCCCAGGATGATCATCCGGTAAGCGCCTGCAGGTCCGCCCTTGGTATGATGGATGAACTGAGGAAACTTCAAAAGAAGTGGGCAGATGAAAGCAGGCCTGTTCTTGATATCGGAATCGGTATCAACAGCGGTGAAATGGTAGTGGGCAATATGGGTTCCGATATGAGGTTCGATTATACGGTCATGGGTGATAATGTAAATCTTGGTTCAAGGTTGGAGGGAATCAACAAAGAATACGGAACAAATATCATTATCAGTGAATACACATACAACGAGGTAAAGGATAAATTTTTGTGCCGGGAACTTGATTTTGTCAGGGTCAAGGGGAAGGAACTCCCTGTAAGGATATATGAGCTTTTAGGGGAAAGAGGAGATGTTGAAAACCGGGGAGATTTTGTTAAGCTGTTTGAGGAGGGACTGGCAAAATACAGACAGGGACAGTGGGATGAGGCTGTTGCCTTTTTCCAGGATGTGTTATCTATCCATCAGGGTGATCCTCCCTCAGAGCTGTACATCAGAAGGTGTCGAGAGCTTAAAAAAAATCCACCTGACGGTAAATGGGACGGGGCTTATATTATGACGAAAAAATAAAGTTTAAAGTGTGAAGTGAGCTAAAGTGCCTAAAGTTAAAAATGCGCTTTCAGCGCAGCCTGTTTCAAATTTGACCGCGCCGAAGGCGTGTACATTAACTTTAGCTCACTTTAAGCACTTCAAACTTTAGGCACTTTTGTTGTTGCGGCTTTGCCGCCCTTGAGGGAGTATATTCAAAATGTCATTAAGAGAAAACCTGAAATACAGAAGCTGGGTGGAGGTTGACCTCGAAAACTTCAGCCACAACCTGGGCGAAATAAAGAAGATTGTTGGCCCCGATGTCAAGGTTTTACAGGTAGTCAAGGCAGACGCCTATGGTCACGGAGCAATTGAAATTTCCAACGTTGCTCTGAAAAACGGCGCCTCCTTTCTCGGAGTTGCCAATGCAGATGAAGGAGTACAACTGCGGGTAAGCGGGATAAACGCACCGATACTCATAATGAGTCCGGCCACCGTTTCCGAAATAAATGAGATAATCAAATACAATTTGACTCCATCGATTTCCGATCTCGGTTTTGCCCGGGAGTTACAAAAAAGTTATGCAAAAGCGGCCGTCAAAGCCCCAATTCATATAGAAGTGGATACAGGTATGGGAAGGGGTGGAACTACTCATCAAGAGGCCTTCAATATCATTAGTGAAATCCTTGACTTTCCCAACATCACAATAGAGGGCATATTTTCGCACTTCTCATCAAGTGAAGTTGAGGATGAAGACTATAACCAGGCGCAGTGGAAACTGTTCAAGGAACTTATCGAAATGCTGGAGGAAAACAATATACATATTCCCCAAAAACATATGTCCAACAGCGGTGGACTCCTTAACTTTCCACAATTCAGTCTTGATATGGTGCGGCCCGGTCTTATGTCTTATGGTATTTACCCATCCCCGGACACAGAATCAAAAGCAGACCTCGCTTCGGTCATGAGCTTCAAGACAAGCGTGGTTCTTCTAAAAGATTTTCCCAAGGGTTATAGCATTGGTTATGGGAGAACTTACGTTACGGAAAAACCGACCAGGATAGCAACCATTCCCGTCGGATACGGAGACGGTTACGGTTGGATACTCTCAAATCAGGGAGATGCCCTGATACGGGGGACAAGAGTCCCTGTTGTGGGGCGTGTCTCCATGGATATGTGCACCATAGATGTAACGGATATACCGGATTGCCAGGTAGGAGACGAGATCGTCTTGATGGGAAAACAGGAAAGCGAATACATCTCCGCCAATGAGATTGCCAAAAAAGCAAAGACAATAAGCTATGAAATATTATGCGCGCTGGGCAAGAGGGCTCCCCGGGTATTTGTACATAAGGGGAAAACCGATACCGTAGAACCACGATTGAGGCGAATATACATCCCCGATGAGGAAAAATCCATATCACGGATAGACAATATAATCCGAAACTGCTTCCAGACGAGAGCACGGGATACGGAATTGGGCAACGCAATCTACTATGAGATGTTTGAAACGCTCTTCGGGAAAAAGGACCGGCAGCTCGAATTAAGGACAGATTTTAAATACGATATAAATGTGACCGATGACGATCTTACGAAAGACTATTTCACGGTAACAACCCATATAGAATATACCAAAACCCTTAGAAATAACACATTCATCATCGGGTGTGCTTTAAATAACAAACAACTCTCCGCCCTTTTCGAGGATGAAAGATGTGAGTACAGATGGCTTCTCAATCGGGGGGAAGGCCTGTTCAAGGAAAGTGACTTCAATGTAAATCGTGTTCGTGTCAACAGCGAGGATGTCACTATTATCAGAAAGGAAGAAACAGACAGAGGATACGAGGTCTGGTGCGGGGGGAACACGCTAAAAAAGAATTTGAACAAACCGGTTAAGATGGAGATTGAAATTATAACCAAGCAGTTCAAGGCTAATAATCTTTTTTCTGTATATCTCGTTTACCCCACAAGAGGACTTGAAATCTCTTTTAACTACGACGGCGCAAAATTGAAGAATGTAAAAGAGATAAGTTTCTTTGCCGGAAAACATCCCTATCCTGAGGTGGTCAAAGAGGAGGGTAAATCGATAAAGTTGAAGATCAGCGACGATGAATGGATATTCCCGAACAGCGGGGTAACATTTATCTGGGATTTATAACTCGTTTCAAGGGCAGTACGTTTTCGGGGTTTAAGCTAAACTCAAAGAAAGGCTATTTTTGATGGGAAATTTAAGAGTCGGTATCATCTTTGGCGGTATGTCCTCGGAAAAAGAGGTTTCCTTAAACAGCGGCAGGAATGTCTATGACAACATTGACAGGGAAAAGTATGAGGGAATACCAATATTCATGGATGATGCCGCAAGATTATGGATACTCCCCTGGCAGCTTGTATCTCAAAACACAACCACTGATATCTCGGAACAGCTTGACACAAAGGCAAGAAGGATATCCTATGAGGGACTTAAAGATGAAATCGATTTTGCTTTCATTTCCCTGCATGGAAAATACGGAGACGATGGGTGCATCCAGGGTCTTCTTGAACTGCTGCGTATCCCCTACACAGGACCGGGAGTATTGGCATCGGCTCTCGGAATGGATAAGCATATCCAACAGAAAATTCTCAAGTTTTACGGTATCGGTGTGCCCGAAAGCATGATAATCCAAGAGAAAGAGTGGAAAGAAAACAAAGAAAGTGTTGAAAAAAAATTGATAAACAGATTTGGACTTCCCTTCATCACAAAACCAACAAGGGAAGGATCGAGTATAGGGGTAACAATAGTAAATAATTCGAGTTCCCTTGAGAGGGGAATTACTGAAGCTCTCAAATGGGATAACGTTGTTCTTGTAGAGGAGTATCTGGATGGTATAGAATTTTCGTGCATCATCCTGGAAGAGAATGACAAGCCTCTTCCTTTGGCGCTGACGGAGATTTATCCCCAAAGCGAGTTCTACACATACGATGACAAGTATATGCCTGGGAGATGCAGAAAGTTCACCCCTCCGAAAAATATTCCAGCCGACGTTGCGGAACAGATCAAAGAGGAAGCCGTACAAGCCTTCAAGGCATTAGGATTCAAGTCCTATGGCAGGATTGACGGATTCGTTTTAAAAGACGGTCGGGTGCTTATCACAGACCCTAATTCATCGTCCGGCATGGCACCTTCTTCGTTTTTTTTCGAACAGGCAGCCTGCGCCGGTATGCTCCCCTCCATGATAATATCAAGGCTTATTGAAATTTCTCTCAAAATTCATAAAGAAAAGAAAGGGGCATTGCAGGGATAAAAGTTCATACTTTACAAAACAACCAAATAACATTATAGTCGTGCACAACTAACGCATTGGAAAGAAAATGGACGTCAAAGACGCTAATAAATTGAGAGTCGGAATCATTATGGGGGGAATGTCCTCGGAAAAGGAGGTTTCCCTGGAAAGTGGTAGGAATATCTTCAGCAAGATCAGTCGTGAAAAGTACGATCCAATGCCTGTTTTTATGGACAGCCAGGGTGGCTTCTGGGAGATACCCGTTAAGTTGCTGATGCGAAATAGCACCAGTGATATTGAAGTAGATCTGGAGGAGGAGGCCATTCCTATTCCTTATGAAGAGCTGAAAGAGCGTGTAGACTTCGTATATGTGGGTCTTCATGGGAAATATGGAGAGGACGGATGTTTGCAAGGCCTGCTGGAACTTTTGAAAATTCCTTACACCGGCTGCGGCGTACTCGGTTCCGCCCTGGGTATAGACAAATATACTTCCAGAAACGTACTCGCAATGAACGGGATAGATGTACCGAAAACCGTGCCGGTGACCAGAAGAAGGTGGGATAACGAGGACAGAGAGGTGTTTCTTAAAAGAATTGATGAAGAGATAGGGTTCCCCTGTGTGGTTAAACCCACAAGGGAAGGATGCAGCACCTCTGTCAAGAAGGTGATGTCAACAGAAGGAATTCCTGACGCCCTTATCTCTGCCTTCGAATGGGACAACACGGTACTGGTTGAAGAATTTATCGACGGGACTGAAGTTACATGCGGGGTTATAGGAAATGATGATCCTCTCCCCCTGACACCTTCAGAAACCATTCCTACGAAAGATATCCTTTCCCTCGAAGACAAATTTCTCTATGGCCAGGGTGAAAATAAGACCCCCGCCAGACTTCCGGAAGAAAAATTGAAAGAGATACAGAAAGTAGCTGTGGATACATATCGTGCCCTTGGGTTGAAAGTATATTCAAGGATTGACATGTTTGTGAGAAAGAATGGACGGGTGGCGGTCCTCGAGCCCAATACTCTTCCCGGTATGACTCCTTCGACTGTACTCTTTCACCAGGCAGCCGCTTCCGGAATAGACCAATCGGGCTTGATCGACCGGGTCATTCAATTATCGCTGGAAGCCCATGCAAAGAAGAGGGGACCATTATAAGTGTACGGCACAAAGAATCAAGATGAGAACAGTTTTATTAGTTCAATTGGTTTTATTCGTTTCATTGGTTAACTAATCGAACCAACAGAACAGCATTTAATATAAACCCTTAACCCTTAACCTGTGATAGATGAATAAAGTTTCTACCGCCATCGATAATCTGGGAAGGGCAGTCCTGCAAAATGTCGAGGAGATGGGGAAGCTCCTACTCCTTTTCATTTCTGTCTTAAGCTGGATGATCAGGCCCCCTTTAAAGCTCCGGAACATCTTCAAGCAGATGGAATTTGTCGGTGTTAAATCAATCTTTGTCGTTGTCCTGACCGGCACATTTACCGGCATGGTTCTGGCTCTCCAGGGATATCATGGTTTCAGAATGTTCAGTGCGGAGAGCCTGGTCGGTTCCACGGTAGCCCTGGGTATGACCAGAGAACTCGGACCAGTCCTCACGTCCCTTATGGTAACAGCCCGGGCTGGTTCCGCCATGGCTGCGGAGCTGGGAACCATGCGGGTGACTGAACAGATCGATGCCCTCTCCGTCATGGCCACAAATCCCGTCAAACATCTCATCGTTCCGAGAGTCATTGCAGGGGTTATTATGGTCCCTGTTTTAACCATAGTGTCAGATTTCGTGGGAATACTGGGCGGGTACTTTGTGGGAGTTGTCCTTTTGAATATCAATTCAGGTATCTTTGTCAAAAATATTACCAGGTACGTGGGACTCGATGATATTTATAACGGATTGATTAAGGCGGCGGTCTTTGGCCTGATCCTGTCTCTGGTCGGCTGTTACAAGGGGTTCAATACCAGCGGGGGTGCAGAAGGCGTGGGGAAAGCGACAACAGAGGCGGTGGTATTGGCATCGATAACCATACTGGTAAGCGATTATTTCCTCACCGCTATTATGTTCTGATATGGCAAATATAATTGAAATTATTGATCTTCATAAATCGTTCAGAGAACAAAAAGTCCTGGACGGGGTTAATCTCGCTATCGAAGAGGGGAAGACAACAGTGATCATCGGGAGGAGCGGAGGGGGGAAGAGCGTTCTCCTGAAGCATATCATAAGGCTCCTCAAACCGGACAGCGGTCAAGTCTTAATAGGTGGCACCGATATTACCACCCTCAATGACAGGGATCTTAACGAAATCAGAAAGAAGTTCGGGATGCTCTTCCAGGAAAGTGCTCTTTTCGACTCGATGAATGTGGGGGAGAATGTGGCATTCCCTTTGAGAGAACAGACAAAGATGAAGGATGATGAGATAAAAAAAGTCGTCGCCGACAGGCTCAGGGCGGTTGGACTCACCGGCATCGAGGACAAGATGCCCTCCGAGTTGAGCGGCGGTATGAAAAAAAGGGTAGGGCTGGCAAGGGCGATCGCTATGCACCCCCAGATGGTTCTCTTTGATGAGCCCACAACGGGCCTTGATCCAATCATGACCGAAGCGATAAACAACCTGATCATCGATACCCAGAAAAATTTCAACCTGACAAGCATCGTCATCAGCCACGATGTCTCTTCCATCTTCAAAATCGGTCACAAGATAGCAATGTTACATGAAGGCAAGATAGTGGAATACGGGACACCCGAAGAGATTAGAGAATCAAAAAATCCGGTACTGGAGCAATTTCTTTCAGGAAATACCGAAGGTCCGATCAAGGTGATATAAATTAAGGGGTTCGAGTGAACAACAACGTTTCATTCTACCTTCTTACCTCTTAACTCCTAACGTGGAGGCGTAAGATGTTGTCAATTAGTTCAGAAGCAAAGGTAGGTCTGTTCGTCCTGGTGGCCTTAATCATACTGGGATACATGTCATTCAGGGTGGGAGAGTACGGCTTCGGTTTTAAAAAAGGATATCCTGTAGATGTTGTATTTGACAACGCGGCAGGGCTGGAGAAGGATGCCTCGGTACAGATCGCCGGTGTAGAGGTGGGAAGAGTTGAAACGATAAGACTCAAAGACGGGAAAGCCCTTGTAACCATGCGGATACTTCCGGAGGTCAAGCTGGAGGAAGACGCGGTGGCTTCTATTAAAACTCACGGTATTCTGGGAGAGAAATACATAGAAATTATTCCGGGAACAAAAGGCGAACCTTTCCTTGCGGAGGGGGGAGAGATCACACATGTGCAGCGTCCGGCCGATATCGACAGACTTTTGTCACAACTCGGTTCAATAGCCGATGACGTAAAAGTGGTGACCACTTCCTTGAGCAGGGTTCTGGGGGGAGAGGAAGGTGAAGAGTCTTTCAAAAGTATCGTTAGAAACACCAGAGATCTCACTGAAAGCCTGAACAAGGTCGTGAGACAAAACGACGAAAAATTCTCTCAGATGATCACAAGCCTTAGGGAGGCATCCATACAGATGGAGAAAACGTTTGCCTCTCTCAGCGCAATAACGGAGGGGATAAATAAGGGGGAAGGGACGATTGGACGTCTTGTTAAAGACGATTCTACTATCGACAAGCTCAATAAAACCCTCGCTTCTCTCCAGGAGATCTCCGATAAGATCAATGAAGGCAAGGGAACAATCGGTAAACTGATACATGATGATGAAACGGTTGATAATCTTAATGAAACCCTGTCCGGCATCAACAGATACGTAACCAAGGCGGAACAGTTCAGGACATTCTTAAGCTACCGTGGTGAATACCTCTTTGATAACAGTAATGCAAAAAGCTACCTCGAGCTGAAGATCCAGCCCAAGGAGGATAAGTTTTACATTCTCGGCTTGGTAGCTGATCCGAGGGGGAGAAGAACGGTAAAGGATTCCACAACTGACGGGGTAACTATCCGCACGGAGGAGTGGGAAAAAAATGGGCTCCTCTTCAATGTAGAGATCGCCAAGAGATGGAAAGATATCGTTCTCCGGGGAGGTCTTCTGGAATCCACCGGTGGTGTGGGAATAGATTACTTTGCCTTTGATGATGATCTTATGTTTACTTTCGAGGCATTCGATTTTGATACCGACAGGGATCCACACCTCAAGGTCTTTGCCGAATACAGACTTTTCAAACACCTGTATCTCTCGGCAGGGTGGGATGACTTTCTTAGCGACGAGGGGAACGAGTCACCCTTCGTCGGAGTTTCGATACGGTTCGAAGATGAAGATCTCAAATACCTTCTGACCAGTGCACCCATTCCCAAGGATTAATCCTTGGGTACTCTCTATGCGCCATAGCGTGAACATCGCCATAAAATTGGAAGTCCTGCTTGCTTCGGAATTCCCTTTATCGTCTTTGCCTTTCCTGCAATTCAGGGCGAACAGCTTGCGATACTCTCCGCCTCTTCCATCTCTATCGTCGGGATATCATTATGATTATAGTGAGCGAACGATACGGTTCCCACGTTGAAACGATTGCTTCCATAATTATGATTGCTTCTCTTGCAGCATATTTATAACCCCGTGTTGATTCCCACAATAAACTGACCAAAATATCCTGATTATATTGAACAAGATGCCGGATTTTCAGATTAAGTAGACAGGGGACTGAGGTTTATCAATCAGTCCCCTGTCTTTGTTCTATCTACGAGTTAAAAGATGATT
>JAUSPI010000189.1 GCA_030655775.1 Syntrophales bacterium | reverse complement strand
TCCTATATATTTCGCCCAGTTTGTGCTCTTTTTCAATATTGAACA
Organism: Syntrophales bacterium; assembly: GCA_030655775.1. NCBI lineage: Bacteria > Pseudomonadati > Thermodesulfobacteriota > Syntrophia > Syntrophales > Syntrophales bacterium. The sequence continues at coordinate 11,465 of JAUSPI010000189.1, read as the reverse complement.
CCAGTATTGAACAGGATAATCATTATATGGCCTGTTTTCGGGTTCCTCTACAATTTATTTACCAGCTGAATCTTAATTATTGAACAGGCTCAATTTATTGGTTTCGACAATTCACACCCCGTATTATGTTACAACAGATTACAGATACTATAGGCAATTCAAGGCACAATCGGAAAGGATTCGCAAGAAGTGTGGTATAAATGTTTTTGTCTTAACGCCTTCGGAATTTATGAATAATTACAAAGCTGGAGAGTATAATAATATTAGCAGGAAGTGAATGGGGCAAACTTACAATATACATTAATAAGAACCTGCCATAAGCATTAATCTGACGGGGAGAAGCCGGACACACATAGAATAAACGCCATGGCCCGTAGCATTAGGGCCTATATGGAAACATTGCGGAAGTTGGGAAAAAGATAAGTCATGACTATTCGTTTTCATCCTCATGCCCGTGAACGTATGGAAGAGCGCGGGGTTACCATAGACGAAGTGAAGGCTGCTATTGAAAAGGGTGAGCAATTTCCAGCTAAATTCGAGCGAATTGGTTTTCGACGTAATTTCTCATTTCATAAAAAATGGCGCGGTAAGTATTGCAGTACAAAACAGGTGGAAGCATACGCCGTACAAGAAGGTTCCAGTTGGTTAGTCATTACAGTTATTACACGCTATTTTTAATTTTTAGTTATGGAGGATAGGTTATGAAACTCAGTTATGACCCTCGGCACAACGTTGCTTATATTCGGTTTCGATCAAAAACCTCAGAAGTTGAACCCATCAAAATTAGTGATGAGCTGATCGTTGATATGGCTGCTGATGGGACTATTTATGGTATTGAGCTGTTAAACGCAAATGAGCAATTACAGCGTGAGGATAAAGGTAAACTTTTGGTCATCAATGAAGCAACCGGTGAGCAGGTTGATGTATTATTGTCTATTTGAGGAAGTCGCCATAACAATGGCAGGTCAGTACTCTCATAATGTATGGATTAATAACTGAAAAGGGTTGGAACTGATCTGCAGTCTGTGGTGATCTTTGCAGGTAGTTCAACCCTATGGAGTGTCAAATGTCAGGATCTGATGAAAAGCCTTGGGGAGGCAGGTTTAATCAGCCCACCCATAAACTGGTAGAGGAGTTTACCGCTTCCATCATGTTCGATAAACGTCTTTATCGATATGATATTGAAGGCAGTGTCGCTCACTGTAAGATGCTTGCCAGGCAGGGAATGATTTCTACTGAAGAAGAAAAGAAGATAATTGCAGGTCTGGAGGATATTCTGGATGATATTGAAGCTGGAAATTTCATGTGGACTTTGGATCTTGAAGATGTGCACATGGCTGTTGAAAAGGCGCTTATTGCACGTGTTGGAAAGGCGGGAGAGAAGCTCCACACCGGTAGAAGCAGAAATGATCAGGTGTCCCTCGATATGAGGCTTTACCTCAGGGATGAAGTTAACATGATACTCGGTTTGATTTCCTTGCTAAAGTCTTCTATCCTTGCCACAGCAAAGAACGAAATTGATACCATCTTGCCCGGTTACACTCACCTGCAGAAGGCGCAGCCGGTACTTTTGTCCTATTATCTCCTTGCTTACCGGGAAATGCTGGATCGGGATGAGATCAGACTGAAAGAGTGTTACAACAGGATAAATATTATGCCTCTCGGTTCCGCTGCCCTTGCTGGTACCGGTCTTCCGATTGACCGGGATTATGTGGCTGAACTATTGAAATTTCCAAAAATTACCGAAAACAGCATGGATGCTGTTTCGGATCGGGATTTTGTGGCCGAGTTTATCTTTGATGCATCTCTTTTAATGATGCATATGAGCCGCTTTTGTGAAGACCTTGTTATCTGGTCAAGCAGTGAGTTCGGTTTTGTAGAGATATCCGATTCCTTCGCCACGGGCAGCAGCATCATGCCCCAGAAGAAAAATCCGGATGTCGCCGAGCTGATAAGGGGGAAGACAGGTCGTGTCTATGGAAACCTGGTTTCCCTTCTGACCGTGATGAAGGGTCTTCCCATGTCGTACAACAGGGACATGCAGGAAGACAAGGAACCGCTCTTTGATACGGTCGATACGGTTAAAGGATGTCTCCAAATCCTGTCGGAGATGACCAAGAACCTGAAATTTAAGAAGGAGAGGATGCTGGAGGGGGCAGCCGGGGGATTTTCAACAGCTACAGACGTTGCCGACTATCTGGTGATGAAGGGCGTTCCTTTCAGGAAATCACACGGGATAGTGGGACGTATCGTGGGGTACTGTCTTGAAAATGACAAGGAACTGTCTGACCTGACCATTGAAGAATTCAGGAAATTCCATTCCAGTTTTGACAAGGATGTTTATGGATGTTTAACTGCGGAAGGTTCTGTCAGCTCAAAAAAAAGTTATGGCGGTACAGCAAGAGAAGTTGTTCTGAAGCGGATTGAAGAGATTGAAAAAGAGGCATGAAGCACGGTAATCAAGAGGTAAAGATTAAAAACAAGGATCATCTCCAAAATAGTTGGTAGGATCATAAGGATTCAAGGATTCAAGGGGTCAAGGGTTCGAGTGAAATGCTAAAGAATTATAAAGAGTTAAAAGTTTGGCAAAGATCCTATCAGCTTTGTTTAGAAATTTACAGAATAACAAAAGGATTTCCTAAAGAATAAAGATACGGCCTTACATCGCAAATAAGGAGGGCAGCAGTCTCTGTTTTTAGTAACATAGCAGAAGGATATGGAAGAAAAACAACCCCGAGCACTTGACCCCTTGAATCCTTGAATCCTCGAACCCTTTGCATCAACTAATCGGGAGAAGAACCAAAAACAATTATGTGGGGAGGGCGTTCGGTCATTAAAAATAATACTGTGAAAAATGTTTCATTGATAGCAGTCATCTTTTTCCTGACGGTATTCTATCTCGGTTGCGGGAAAAAGGGGAATCCTGTTCCGCCGGAAATCAAAATTCCGAAGGCGGTTAATGATCTCAGCGTCAAAATTGCCGAGGGGGAAATTGTTCTTGCCTGGAGCGTTCCGGAAAGTAACACTGATGTTGCCGAATTTAAGATATATAGAAGTGCACTGGAAGTAGAAGGTGACAGTTGTGTTGGCTGCCCGCGAGAATATTTACTTATTGCCGAGCTTTCCTCCGGGGATCCAAAACTGCTCAAGGAAGCAAAGGGGAAAATAAATTATCTTGATTCAAAGGTAAAGGCAGGATGGTTGTATTCTTATAAGATTGAGATATGTAATTCCGATGGGTATTGCAGTGGTGATTCAAACATTGCGGAAATTAAGTATTAGTGCAGTCGCAAAAAGTCTCAAAATGTGTCATTTGTCATGCTGAACTTGTTTCAGCATCTAAATATTTCAATAAGTTAGAGACCCTGAAATGAATTCAGGGTGACAAAAACTGACTTTTTACGAGTGCATCAAGTATTAGGCACAAAGGCACAGAGGCACAGAGAGACTTTATTCAGAATGGCTTAACTATGAATTACTTCAATTATGTGGACAATAAACTATGGTGTGAAGAAGTGCCGGTGGATGATATTGCCAGAGAGGTTGGCACACCATTTTATTTATACAGCCACGGGTCTATGACGCATCATTTTCGCGTCTTTGATACGGCCTTTGCTGATGTTCCCCATATCATCTGTTTTTCTGTCAAGTCCAATTCTAATATCGCTATACTGAAAATATTTGTGAATGAAGGCGGGGGAATGGACGTTGTTTCCGGGGGTGAGCTGTACCGCGCACTCAGGGCAGGCGCTGATCCGAATAAGGTAGTTTATTCCGGTGTTGGAAAGAGAGTGGATGAGATAGAGAGTGCCCTCAAAGCCGGAATACTGATGTTTAATGTTGAATCTTCCCAGGAACTTGAATTGATAAATGACTGTGCAGGGAGGATTGGTAAAAAAGCCGGGATCGCCTTACGAATAAATCCGGATATCGATCCGATGACACATCCTCATATAGCAACCGGCCTTAAGGAGAGTAAATTTGGAATAGATGTTGAAAAATCTCTGGACGAATACCGTAAGGCAAAGAGATTAGAGCATATTAATATTATAGGGGTGGATTGCCATATAGGTTCGCAGGTGACAGAGATTTCCCCCTTTTTGGATGCCGTTGACCGTTTAAAAAAGCTGATATGCCTTCTCAGGGAAGAGGATATTGATATAAAATATCTCGACCTCGGGGGCGGTCTCGGAATTACATACGACAATGAAACTCCCCCTGATCCCGAGGAGTATGCGAGGGCAGTCATCGATGCCTCGAATGAGATCGGGTGCACTTTCATACTTGAGCCCGGACGGGTGATTGTCGGCAATGCTGGGATACTGGTTTCCAAAGTGCTTTACACCAAGAGCAATGTTGATAAAAATTTTGTTATAGTCGATGCGGGAATGAACGATTTGATACGCCCCAGTCTCTATGATTCATATCATAACATTCAGCCTGTAATGTTGAGAGACAGGGAGAGTTTTCTTGCCGATGTTGTTGGGCCGATCTGTGAGTCGGGGGATTTTCTTGCAAGGGGGAGGATGCTCCCCAGGTTAAATAAAGAGGAGCTTATTGCGGTAATGAGTGCTGGTGCTTACGGTTTCACCATGGCATCGAACTATAATTCGAGACCTAAAATACCAGAGGTTCTTGTCAAGGATGATCGATATTATATTATAAGAGAAAGAGAAGAATATTCTGATCTGATCAAGGGGGAGGAGATACCGGAATTTTTGAGAGGATAAAAGTTAACCCTCTCTCCTTTAATGGAATTTTTACGAATAATGGAAAGAGTAGGATAGAAGGAGGAATTTATGTTTAAGGGCGCGATAGTGGCAATTGTCACACCTTTCAAGGATGGAAAGGTAGACGAGGAGTCATTGAGGGAACTTATCGAGTTCCAGATAGAGAATGGGACCGATGGCATAGTTCCATGCGGGACTACGGGTGAATCTGCTACACTGTCACATGAGGAACATGACAGGGTTATTGAAATCGCGGTAGAGGCGATCAACAAGAGAGTGCCTGTTATTGCCGGTACGGGATCCAACAGTACCAAAGAAGCTCTGAGACTGACACAACATGCCCACAAGGTGGGAGTGGATGGGGTATTGATGGTAACACCCTACTACAACAGGCCGACACAGGAAGGTCTGTACCAGCATTATAAAATGATAGCTGAAGAAGTTCCGATTCCTATTATTCTGTATAATGTTCCAAGCAGAACGGGAACCAATCTTTTACCGGAAACAGTCGGCAGGTTGTCCCGGATTAGTAATATTGTCGGAATAAAAGAGGCAACCGGATCACTTACTCAGGTGAGTGAAGTCATAGGTTGTTGCGGCGATGATTTTGCTGTTCTATCCGGTGATGATTTCACTGTTCTTCCACTCCTCGCCGTTGGAGGAAAGGGAGTCATTTCTGTAACTTCGAATGTGGCACCGGCTGATATGGCGGGCATGATTGATGCTTTTGAGGCCGGCGATTTGCTGCGGGCGAGAGAATTGCATTACAAGATGTTTCCCCTGATGAGCGCGCTCTTTTTTGAAACAAATCCTATTCCCGTAAAGGCGGCGCTTGCCATGATGGGGAAGATTGAATATGAACTGAGACTTCCCCTGCCGAAGATGTCCGATGCCAATTATGAAAGGTTGAGGAAGGTTGTGTCAGATTACGGACTGATTTGAAACAAGCGCTCAGCTAACAGCCGTCAGCTTTAGGTAATAACAGGGCAAAACATGCTGGTTGCTGTTTGCTGAGTATTTATGGTTTTGGGGAGATTGAGTATGGTCAGAGTGATCGTTGCGGGCGCTGCCGGCAGGATGGGGAGCAGGATAATAAGCTTCATTTCCGAAACTGAAGGAATAGATGTAGCCGGTGCCGTGGAAATGAAGGGTCACCCGTCTGTTGGTAAGGATGTCGGGGAGAGACTCGGTCTGGACAAAACCGGCGTAATAATAGAAGATGATATTCAAAAATGTGTCCGGAATGGGCATGTCATCATAGATTTTACGAATCATGAGACATCTCTTGTTCATCTTGGGATTGCGGCTGAAAATAATACAGCTATCGTGATTGGAAGCACAGGATTTACACCGGACGAGATGGGGAAGGTAAGAAAATTAGCTGAAAAAACAAGATGCGTTCTTGCTCCTAATATGAGTATTGGTGTGAATGTAATGTTTAAAGTGCTGGAAGATGTGGCCGGTATCCTGGGAGATGACTTTGATGTAGAGATAGTGGAAGCACATCATAACTTAAAAAAAGATGCACCCAGCGGGACGGCAGTGAAGATGGCCCAGATTATCGCCGCCTCCCTCGACCGTGATCTGGATCAGGTTGGTGTCTATGAAAGAAAAGGGATGATTGGAGCACGGACAAAAGATGAAATAGGCGTTCAAACTATAAGGGCCGGTGATATCGTTGGTGAACATACCGTTATTTTCGGCGGTATCGGCGAACGGCTGGAATTTATCCATAAAGCACACAGCCGGGACAACTTTGCCAAAGGTGCGATCAGGGCGGCGATGTGGATCGTAGATCAGAAAAACGGGCTTTACGATATGCAGGACGTGCTGGGGTTGAGGGATTAAGAGTTTCGAGTTCAAAGTTTAAAGTATGTAGGGTTGGGTTATCGAAGATCCGCCTCTGGTGGGAGGAACGAAACCGAACAAAACAAGGTGATAGAAAAGGTGTCTGACATTATCGGTTTTGTGGGTATAGGTTCCAATCTGGGTAATCCCATTGGTAATTGCCTTCGGGCTGTTGAACTGATCTCATCTCTCAATGAGGTGGAGGTTTTGCAGAGATCTTCTTTATACAGGACAGAGCCCGTCGGTTTTTCAGAACAATGTCCGTTCGTCAATTGTGTTATTGAAGCTAAAACAACTCTTTCTGCGCATTTTTTCTTGAAGAGTCTGCACCAGATTGAAGACGACATGGGTAGGGTAAGAACAGAAAAATGGGGGCCAAGAACAGTAGATCTGGACATTCTTCTTTATGGACAGAATACCATAGGTGATGAAACGCTGATAATACCTCACCCTGAGCTTCATAAAAGACGGTTTGTCCTCGTTCCGTTATGTGAGATTGCCCCTGATTTTGTTCACCCCGCCTTTGGAATTTCAGTAAAAGAATTACTGGACAGTCTTCAGGACAGAAGCGGAGTTGAACTAATTAACATGCAGTCGTCAGTAACATAAAAAAGCGGTATGATGTCGAATTTTTACTGAAAATGGTAATAGTGTCATGTCGGCGATACTCTGTCATTTCGAAGGAGTCTTCACGACTGGGAAATCTTAGATTTCTCCCTGGCCCAGACCTGGCTTGCATGGACAGCGGAATCACCCAAAGATGTCGCGCCAGGGCAGGCCCTGCGGTCGAAATGACATTTCTTGATTGATACGACAATAGGAGCAATATGTTTCTTCGTTTTATAGTTACCGCTGTAATTATTTATTTAGTATATCGACTGGCCAAAAGTCTTTTTCTTACTTCAACGAGACCGCCCGATAAGTTTCCTGAAGGAGTGGTGTCTATTGAAAAGGAAGATTTAGTGATGGATCCTTACTGCCATACTTATGTGCCGATAAGCGATGCTTACAGGGCATCTATAAATGGCAAGACGGTTTACTTCTGCAGTGAAGAATGTTTTAATAAATATAAGGCGGAGGGGAAAAGCTCCGGTCAATGATTGTGAGTAAATATGAGGAGGTTGCATGAAATTCTTTATAGACACTGCAAATATTGATGAAATTAAAGAAGGCATTAGTATGGGAATGGTCGACGGCGTGACTACCAACCCATCTCTGATAGCAAAGGAGAACAAAGCATTTGAGGTTGTTATTAAGGAGATTTTGTCGGTAGTCGAAGGCCCTGTGAGCCTGGAGGCAATCAGTTTAGATGCGGATGGAATTGTTGCCGAGGGGAGTAAGCTGGCAGAACTGGGTGATAATGTGGTTGTGAAGGTTCCGATGACTACTGAGGGATTGAAGGCAACCAAAAGGCTTTCCGATTCCGGGATTCGTGTCAATCAAACGCTTGTTTTTTCTCCTCTTCAGGCCCTGATGGCGGCCAAGGCAGGCGCCGCTTATGTGAGCCCGTTTGTGGGAAGGCTCGATGATATTTCCCATGATGGCATGGATCTTGTGGAACAGATAATGATTATTTTTAGCAATTATGATTTTGAAACCGAGGTTATTGTTGCCAGTGTTAGACATCCGCTGCATGTGCTCGAAGCGGCGATGATGGGAGCCGATATTGCGACTATTCCTTTCAAGGTGATAGCGCAGTTGTCAAATCATCCGCTTACCGACATAGGGATAGAAAGGTTCTTAGCCGACTGGGAAAAGGTGCCGGGAAAGAAGGGATAGTGTGATAGTCTATGATCACCGATTTTTTGAAAAAGTTATTTGATAAACTGCCTATAGGATCGGAAAATAAAGAGATACTTAATCTTCCTAACACCATAACATTGCTGAGGATTGGTGTTATACCCGTGCTGTTTTTGATACTCCTTTCCCCGGGCAGGACATTAAGCTTATTTATAGCAGCCATTTTTATTCTTGCAGCGCTAACGGACCTGGTGGATGGCTATATAGCCAGGAAATACGGGATCGTAACCAAGATGGGGAAGTTGTTAGATCCCGTGGCAGACAAGATAATTGTAAACACGGCTATGATATTGATGATATCCATAGGTTATATTCCGGCATGGATCGTGGCTTTAATTATCATACGTGATATTGTTGTTGACGGAATAAGAAATATTGCCTTGTCAGACGGTATTGTTATTGCTGCCAGTAAGCTGGGGAAGAGAAAAACTCTATCTCAAATTATCGCCGTATCAGCTCTTATAATTCATTATCCGCTGTTTGGGATTAATGCCCATCTCGTAGGTATGATCATCCTCTACGTTGCCCTCATTTTGACAATCTGGTCAGGCGTAGACTACTTTGTAAAATTTTACAGGGGAACAATTGAAGAGTAACATCGGGGAAAAAGGATTTAACATAAAAATTTTTATTGACAATATATTGATTTTAACATAATTTTCGACATACATGTAAATACGTGCGGGCGTAACTCAGCGGTAGAGTGCCACCTTGCCAAGGTGGACGTCGACGGTTCAATTCCGTTCGCCCGCTCCATACGAATAAAAATTAAGACGTTTGCGGGTTTTGCAAGCGTCTTAATTTTCAAAGGTTCAAAGGCGGCATAGCCAAGTGGCTAAGGCAGCGGTCTGCAAAACCGTTATTCACCGGTTCGAGTCCGGTTGCCGCCTCCAGAAATTAAAAGGGGTTAACCAAAATCGGTTAACCCCTTTTTCACCATTAGAGGGGAAAGCACTTTTCCCCCAAAGGGATTTTTTGCCTATTGACCGGGAGCGCACCCGCAAGCCCCGCCTTGTAGGCGGGGTAAGGGGCGCAATATAAAACAGGTGAAATTTTATATGATCATAGTTATATATGTTGAATGTCTATGATTAGAAACTACGGCCACCCTTTGGTCTTCCTCTGTCACCACCTTGTCCTCCTCTGCCACCACCTTGTCCTCCTCTGCCACCACCTTGTCCTCCTCTGCCACCGCGACTTTCGGTGCGAGGGCGAGCCTCATTCACGTTAAGCGCTCTTCCTTTTAGCTCTTTGCCATTTAGGCCTTCGATTGCAGACTGCCCTTCAGCTTTAGAGGCCATCTCCACGAATCCAAATCCTTTTGATTGACCACTATGCTTGTCTTTTATAATGGTAGCGGATTCAACCTGCCCGAATTGTTCTAAAGCCAGCCGTAAGTCCTCTTCGGTGACCTCGTACGACAAATTTCCTACATAGATCTTCATTCTAATCTCCTTTTGTAATAAATTATAAATTTTCACATCGCCTAACATATATAATACTGCCTGTTTGCAGTATTATATTACAGCACATATATTTTTATTTTGAAAATATGTAATAAATAAAGTAAGTCTAAGTCTACCAGACATATTGCATATTTCAATATAAAAATACTGTTTTAATGATTTACACTCATGTTCTTAATAAAGGTGGGAGGGCTGACATGCGTCTCTTTTTAACGATCTCCAAATTTTTTCTCCTAACCATTTTCATTTCCGCCTGCGCTACTCCCGGGGGAGGCCCGGATATGATGTGGAAAAGCCAGGTGGGGCAGTATGGGGATAATGTTCGGATGTTCGACCAGGGTGTAAAAACCTTTGAGCAGGCTGATGATATGCAGATTTACGCTGTCTGCGAAGCGTTGCTGGAAACCCGGGATTATGGGCGGCTCTTTCCCTGCCTGGACAATATGGACCGGCGAATAGAGCAAGGGACTTATTCCGTCTTTATGATGCCCACCGAGGGGATGGCGTTGATGTCAAAGCTTCTTCGTGCTCGGGGTTTGCTGGATCTGGGAGAGATTGAAAAGGCCCTGGCCCGGGCCTTGTCACTTAGAAAGAAAATAAAAGAATATTCACCACAAATTGCCGCCCTGGTTACCGTCAGCACCCCCACCCTCGATGAAATCCGCAAACAGCTTCCGGAAGGGGAAACCCTGGTGGAATATTTTGGTTCGGGTGACACATTCTTCGCCTTTATAGTAAACCATGATGGAGTACGTGGAGTAAAACTGGAAGTAAAAGAATTGAGACAGAAAATCGAAGTGTTTAGAAAGCATTTAATGGATACTGATTCCTACCAGTTCAAAGCTGACGCACAAGCTCTTTACGAAAAGCTGATCCAGCCTATAGAAGGAATGATTGGCTCAAAAAACCTGACAATCGTGCCGCATGGAGCGCTCCACTATTTACCCTTCAACGCACTTTATGAGAAAGACGGCTTTCTGATAGACCGTTACAGCATTCGTGTATTACCAAGTGCCAGCGTTATGACGTTCCTTAAAGATCGCCGTGAAGGTCACGCTGGTAATTTGCTTGCCTTTGGCAATCCTGATTTGGGTGATCCGACTTATGATTTGCCGGGCGCCCAAAATGAAGCGATTGCTATCACAAAAGACAAGCCCAAAACCAGGTTGCTCCTCCGCAAACAAGCCACGGAAACTGCTATAAAACACTTTGGAGATCAGTTCCGCTACATCCATTTTGCCACTCATGGGACATTTGATGCGGAAAAGCCCTTGTCATCCGGTCTGTTAATGTCCAGCGATAGTGAAAATGATGGTACGCTTACAGTAGGAGAGCTTTACGATCTGCGTTTGCCTGCCGATTTGGTAACACTCTCCGCTTGTGAAACCGCATTGGGCAAGGTGGCAAATGGAGACGACGTGGTGGGCTTTACCCGTGGCTTTCTTTACGCCGGTGTCAGTTCTATCGTCTCAAGCCTCTGGAAAGTTGATGATCAGGCCACCTCAATTTTGATGCAGCAGTTCTATAAGTCTTTAAAAGAAACTGACAAACGCAGTGCATTGCGCACAGCACAATTGAAGGTAAAAAATACCTATAATGCCCATCCATACTTCTGGGCAGC
>JAUSPI010000188.1 GCA_030655775.1 Syntrophales bacterium | reverse complement strand
AGGGTGCATAGGCAACCGAGGCTTTTTGCCCATTGGCAGCTCTCTCAGGCTAAGGCTGGACAATAGGAGCTGGATGACGGGAGACTGTCACGTCCAGTTCTCGGAGAGCGCGAGGGTGAGACTCCCTCGCGCCACTCGACTGCGCAGAAGTGATCGAAGAAAAAATGAAATGTGCCAGTTATTGGCGTCACCTACAAGTCCTTTAAAGATTGGTATAGGTAAAGATAGAGATTACTTGAAAGCCACACATTTCTACGGAGCATGTCAAATGCCGAAGAACAATTTGTTTATGCAATTACCTTAAAATAAACTTAAAATCAAATATAACATACTTCCAAAAGAATTTATTTGACTTCCAAAAAAATATGATAGAAGATGATTCAAGATTGGAGGTAATTATTTTATGGAAGCTTTTTATTATCATTTTTTGACCCTCAGGGGAATTCAAGCTGGAAAAGAATACTACATCTCTATGTGTCCACTCAAACTAATTCCTAAAATATTTTTATTCGATGAGGAAGAACTATCCCCTGAAATGCGTGCGCAAAGAACTTTAAACAAAGCGAGAATTCCTGAAATCACCAAGTACATCACTAGTAACCCTAAAGAATATATTTTTTCATCGATAACTGCTTCTATAGACGGAGATATTAGATTTGAGCCAATTGAAGAATGTGGAATGTATAGAGACGTGGGCAAATTAATAATCCCCATGAGCGCAAAATTTCTTATAAATGATGGGCAACATAGAAGAGCGGCCATAGAGAAAGCCCTTAAGTCAAGTCCCAATATCGGTGATGAAACAATCTCTGTTGTTTTTTTTATTGATTCCGGACTCAAATTCAGCCAACAAATGTTTGCTGACCTTAATAAACATGCTGTTCGACCCACTAAGTCTTTGGGTATTTTATATGATTACCGTGACCCTATGTCTGAACTTGCGAAGAAGCTTGTATTTGCTGTTCCAGTATTTACAGGAATGACAGAAATGGAAAAATCTACTATATCAAATCGATCAATCAAACTTTTCACCTTAAGCAGTATTTATCAAGCAACTCAATCATTTCTCCAGAAGAAACATAACGATGATATCTCTCCTGAAGATGACGAAATTGCTATAGAGTTTTGGAATGAAGTATCAAAACATATGCCAGATTGGCAATTGGCTAAAACGAGGAAGGTCGATACTGCGACCTTACGGCGTGAATACATTCATGCACATGGCATAGCATTGCATGCCATCGGCATTGTCGGTTCTGAATTGCTAAAGTCGTACCCCAATAATTGGAAGGAAATCCTTCAGAAATTATCAGCCGTTGATTGGTTGAGAAACAACGCAAAGATTTGGGAGGGACGTGCTTTAGTTGGCGGTCGCGTCAGTAAAACATATAATAACTTGATATTAACCGTTAATATTTTAAAGAAAATATTAGAAATCCCTTTAACAAACGATGAAAGTAGAATAGAGGCACTGTGGGAAAAAGGAGATGTTGAGTGAACGACGAGACACAAGATCTATTTACTACGTTTGATGAGAAATTACTTTTGGGTAAGCGGTATTTGCCAGAGATCCACAATGAAATCCAGCAAGTATATGTCGCAGATAGAAGACCTTGGGTTATTGGATATAGTGGTGGTAAAGATTCAACAGTGAGTCTTCAATTGATTTGGAATGCTTTGAGAGAATTGCCAAACAATCGTTTAGTCAAACCTGTTCACATTATATCATCTGATACACTGGTTGAGTCGCCTGCCATAATGTCCCACGTTAATAGTTCTCTGAAATCTTTACAAGAGAAGGCAATCAAGATCGGGCTGCCTTTCCACACACAAAAAGTGAAACGAGAGATTACACATTCTTTCTGGGTGAACCTTATAGGAAGAGGTTATCCAATTCCCTATCATCGAAACAGGTGGTGTACTGATAGACTAAAGGTTAGGCCAATCAATAAATTTATCTCAGAAAAAATCCAACAGTATGGAGAAGTGATCATAGTCCTTGGCCTTAGAAAGGCAGAAAGTTCTGCTCGCTCCCAGTCTATTAAGTCTTACACCATAAGAAAAAGTCCCTTAAAAAGGCATTCTTTTTTTTCTGGTGCTTTTGTCTATACCCCCGTTGCCGATTTTACTACTGAAGATGTGTGGAAATATCTCGCCATGGTGCCCTCTCCGTGGGGCAATCAAAGCACGAATAAAAAGCTCTTTGATTTATATAATGACGCCAATGCGGAGGACAGACCCTTTCTAATGGATAATGAAACACCTACAATAGGTGGACGAAGATTTGGTTGTTGGGTTTGTACTGTTGTTGACAGAGATACATCAATGGAATCCTTAATAGCAAAAGGTGGAGAATGGATGAAGCCACTCCTCGAATTGAGAAATAAGTTGGCAAAACTTAAAGACCCCGCCGAAAAAGCAAAATATAGGGATCATAGGAGAAGAAATGGCAAGGTATATTTTAAAGACGGAGGTCAAGAAATAGCCTTGGGGCAAACGACACTTGAAAAAGGATTACCACAAAAGCTTCTACGTTTGCTTCTGGAAACCCAAATTGAGATCCACAAAACTATGCCTGACTTCGAATTAATTTCTGATGAAGAATTGCATGAAATCAGGCGATTGTGGAGAGTCGAGCAGAATGACTGGGAAGATCAACTCCCAATAATTTATAATGAGGTGACGGGAAGACACTTAAACTGGTTACAGGATGATGCTGGTGCTTTCACCTCTTTCGAGAAAGAAATTCTTGAGGATGTTTGTAGCAAAAAAAATTTTCCATCGACATTGGTTGCTGAACTTTTAGAACTTGAACGACAATTTCAAGGTATGAGTAAGAGAACGAATATCCATAATCGGATTAACAAGATTTTTGAAAAGGAATGGCGATCTGTAGAAGAAATAATCTCATCCATAAAGCAGGATAACAAATGATATTTAACAAGATTACTCTTTATAACTTCGGTCCGTATTACAATCGGCAGGAATATGATCTGAGGCCCCGAGTAAAAAATGGCGAATTATGTCCAGTCATACTATTTGGGGGTAAAAATGGGGCAGGAAAGACCACGATTTTTGAAGCCATAAATCTTTCTTTGTACGGCCCCTCATCACTGGGTCCAACAGTTACAAAAAGTTCTTATGAAGAATATTTATTTGATAAGATTCATCGAAACACCATATCCAACGAGGAAATAAATAAAGCATCAGTTGAACTAGAGTTTTCACATATTCATCTTGGTTTTCGAAACATATATCAGGTACTAAGGTCATGGAAGAAAAACGGTAAAAAAATAGAAGAACAGCTTTCTATAAAAAGAAACGGCGATGTCATTGAAGATTTAGATAGAGATCAATGGGATACCTTATTAAAAGAAATACTCCCACCTGGCATTGCACAAACCTTCTTTTTTGACGGAGAAAAGATTCGGAAACTTTCCGGTGAACGATCTATTGACCGACTCTATATGGTTGATTCAATCGAAGCCTTATTAGGGATAGACATTATAAAACGGCTAAAATCTGATTTGGTTACATATTCAAGAAAGCTCGATAAAGAAAAAGATAATAGTCTCTATGTAAATAAAATAGACGATCTGAATCAAAAAAAAGAAGATCTTTCAAAAAATTTATTAATGTTAAAGCAAGATAGAGCCCAAAACGAAACAAGAATAAGTTGGTTAAAATCCCAAATTTCATTGCTTGAGGAAAAAGTTGCATTATCTGGAGGTGAGTTTTCGGAGAAATATGGAAAGTTAAAATCGGAAGATGAAAAACTAAAGGTAGAAATTAACAGTTTTGAAGACGCGCTCAGAGACATATGCCATGGTGTATTACCATTCTCGTTATGTTCAGATCTCTGTAAAAAATTGACTGAACGAATACAATACGAACAAAACGAATTGAGTAAGCAAAGCCTGCATAACGAAATAAAGAAACACGTGATTAAACTTACTGAAGAAATAATGCACTCGGAAGAATTTAAATCTATAGAAACAAAAAAAATTGATTCATTTTGTGAATATATGGTGCAAGCATCATATAAAATTTTGCAGGCCACATTGGAATTCAACGTATCTACATGTGTCATTAATGATTTATCGAGGAATGATATTGAAAAATTGACTTCTTGGGTACATCAAGCATTAAATGAAATGCCCAATAATGTTTCGACACTTTGTAAGCGTATAAATGAAGCGAAGGATAACCTTAAAAAAGTTGAAGCTAATATTTCAAGGGTACCTTCTGAAGATGCAATAAGACCGTTGATTTCTCAGTTAAACCAGGTTAATAGAGACCTTGGAGCAATATCTACTACAGCAAAAAAACAGGATGAAGACATTAAAAAAAATGAATTTCATTTAGATCATATTGAGAGAGAAATAAAAAAGATTAATCAAGACGCTATAGATAGCAGCCGTTTTACAGAAAAACTACGACTATTGGCGGAAATACAAGAAATCTTAGTCGATTTTGAAGACGATTTGAAGAAACACAAAATAAAGGAACTGGAAGACACTATTTGCGATCTTTTCAATCAATTGTGTAGAAAGAAAAATCTTGTATCAAGAATAAGCATTGATCCGTCTAATTTCTCTCACACCTTTTATGACGAGAGAGGTAATAAGATTCCGAGAAAAAGTCTTTCCAGTGGTGAAAGACAGGTCTTTGCAATAGCTCTATTGTGGGCATTGAAAAAAATTTCTGGTAGGCCATTACCTCTGATAATCGATACGCCTTTAAGCAGATTAGATAGTGATCATAGATCTAATTTGGTCAATATATATTTCCCCAATGCAAGCCACCAGACACTTGTTTTATCGACTGACACTGAAATAGATAACAGTTTTTTTCATGAATTATCGCCTTATGTATCGCACGCGTATCATTTGAACTATTATGAAGACAAAAAAATGACCATTGGTGAAATTGGTTACTTCTGGGAGGGCAATTAATACAGCGATGAAATTGAACAAAATTAGAGTAAGCAGCGAAGCCACCCATAAGTTAGGAATGTTAAAAAGCAGAACAGGATTAACTCCTAATATACTGTGCCGAATGGGATTCTGCTTGTCATTGAATGAGCCAGGAATACCAAATAAAGAGCAATACATAGAAGACGGAATGGAATTCAATCGTTATACGCTTACAGGTCAATTTGATACGTTATTTGTGTCTCTTTTGAAAGAAAGATGCCTTCAAGACAAAATTTACGCGGACGGGGATTTACCTGAATATTTTTTAGCGCATGTTAATAGGGGAATTGAACTACTATATGTTCGATTAAAAAGCTTAAGGGATTTAACAAATATTCTGTAATACAAGTAATAGTAAGAGTTTTTATGCACGTTCATTTAAATAAATTATCAGAAAGGTGCCTTTCTGGTCTTTTAAGGACCTTTTTGTAATGCCACTCAAGATATTCCCTTTGGGGATAAATTTCTGGGTTCTGTGCCATTATTATTGACTGACCATGAAAGTTGACAGACTCGTAAAAAGTCTTTTTTGTCACCCTGAATTTATTTCAGGGTCTCTAACTCACTGAAATGATTAGATGCTGAAACAAGTTCAGCATGACAAACGGTACACTTCATGACTTTTTACGAAACCATCAAAGTTCAATAGCGATTTTTTTAATCCTTTACTTCCATGCACGTCCTGTGAAACAAGAATCAGATATGATTGAATCAGGTACATAGGAAAACAAGCGATCTATACACCCCACTCTCTACTGTATATCGGTTTGGCTGCTTTAGCGTTGATTCCTAGTGACCTTCTTATGGCACTAGCTAGTTCTTTTGCGTGGTTGCTACGGAGACTATCCGTCAATACTACTTTTGCACCTGTTGCTCTCACATATTCTAATGTCTCGTTGAAATCAGCATGGTCTGACACGGCAATTTGGTAGGATGTATCGGAAATCTCTAGAAATGGTTCTATTCCATGCACCCAATGGGCAGTTAAGTTAATCACTGTGACGTCTCGGCGGTCGTATGGAATTTGCTCCCCCATGTAGTACAATCCTATATAGGTTTCTTCCCTCTTCATTTTTTTTACATCTGGTAAATCCAAGTCATACATCGAGCAAACACAATACCCTTGTTTTTCGCACACTTTTGCCTCTTCGATTTTTTTCTTATTGGCAATGACTGGGTTTGGAACCAGTTCATTTAGAAGTTCAAATGCGCGATAAAGTGTACCCCGATGGCCTTTAATAATAATTGGGCCCCGCTTTATTCGCCGTAGTATGATTTCTTTAAAATAGTCGTTTGCGTCCTCTTGGGAATAATGGCGTATTGATCTTGGGTCACCATAGGTGCTATCCAGAACAAGACTTTCTACTTGAATCACTCTCTCAAGTGGCCAACTGAAATCACCGGAGTAGCCAAGTCTATCGCCAGTTGAAGTAGTTACTTCTACTTGTACTGCACCTAACATATGGCCACTGGACAGAAGTTGAATTTCAATACCGTTATTTATATGGGTTCCGTCGATAGGAAGCGAAACTACATTTTCCCTAGCCGTTATGTCCAAATGTCGTAATTCCAGAAATGATTTGGTAGCTTCACTCATGATAATGGTTTGAAAACCCTTGCTACAATCAAATTGACACATATGATCTTCATGGATGTGTGTCTGAACACGATATTTGTACCCGGCAACAAAACCGTCACAGGTGACATCTCGGCCGAGCTTAATCGCACCGTTGCAGGACATGCCGATCTGGGAATCATCCATTTTGGTGAATCCTCAATTCAAGATACTTGTTAATGATAGATTCAAAATCCGATGTAAGTCTGCTTAAAGCCTGGTCTAAGTCCTCGTTCCCAACTATGGAAAATCTGCTTTTTCCGAGCTGTCCCTCGCAGGAAGGTAGACCGGGTAGGACTGACCTGATTACTTCTCCGAATAAGAAATCCCGTTCTCTTTGTGTCATATTAGCCAATTGGCCCCGCACTTCTGATGACCGTACCCCACCAATAAATAGGTACCGCCTGATGATTTGCGGGCGCATTTTAATGATTTCTTCAACGCAATCACTAATAGGTCTGCCGAATTTGGTCCTTGTTTCGATTATCTGAATGGCTTCTTTCTTGGACAGGTTATTTTCAATTGTCGCTCTTCCCAGAAAATTCTGCTCATCGATGGTCTTAGTACGAGCAATCTCCGAGGCTGTCGAAAAAGATATTTTGGATTTTCCACCCCAGCCAACTAAGTGCTGTATTTCTGAACTCAAGTTTGACAATCGTAGAAAGCGAGCTATCATTGTGCTATCCAACATTATTTCGCCGGATAGTTCCTTAATTGTTGTCCCTGCATCAACTACTTTCTTAAGAAGCTCAGCAACTTCCATTGGCGATAGCAGTCTTTCACCTTTGTGAACACCAACAGATAGTATTAAATCACGCTGGTTTTCTGAGGAAATACCCTTCATTCCTCTTCCTCTAGTAAGCCCATTCCGTCAAGGGCTTCCGTAATTAACGATTGAGCCGCATCCTCCCGTTTCATTCCTTCTCGCTGAGCATATTTATTCAGCGCCTTATTTTGGGATTCAGCCAACTGGACTATTAATTTCACATACTGCTTGCGCTTTTTGGCGGCCTTGGCAATCTCCTCGGCCTCCTCAACAGTCGTAACACCTCCTACCTCAACCTGCTCCACCACTTCTTGTTGTTGCGCTCCGATCATGCCTCTCATTTTTTGTGCCAAAGCAACTGCTATTTTGGGGTCGACTTCGCCGGTCTTCTCTAGGGCTATTTGAACCCGCAACGCTGTCTTCTGGTCTACGCCGCCGGCCCCACCACCTTTGTCCACCATTGCTTTAAGTTCCGGACATAATGATGTGTATTTTAGATATTCTCTTACTTTACTGCCGGGCAATCCTGTTTTTTCTGCTATTATTTTTACGTTGCCGTAAATCTTATATAAATGGTTGCACATATCGGTGTAGTCCGCTTTGTTAGGGTCACGTTTAATCAGGTTCTCGGTGAATGATATTACCTTTGCCTCTAGCTCTGGTATAGGGCGATCCAGTATCATTGCCCATATGTCCTCTTGCCCTATTTCCTTACATGCTAAATAGCGTCTTTGTCCGGTCAAGATCTCAAACTTACCAGGTTGAACAGAAGACTCGCATATGACAATTGGTTGCAGCTGTCCCACGACCTTTATACTGTCGGCCAATTCGCTTATGTCTCTTGACACTTGAGTTTTGCGTACCTGTCCTTTACCTAGTACCAGATCCTTAAGAGGTACTCTTTTAATCGCTAAAACCTCGTAATCGAATGCCATAGCCGTTCCTCCTATCTATTTTTATCGTTATTAACAATAAAGTATACTACAGATTATTCAGTGTGTAAATCGATTATTTTCATCAAGTCATTTAAGTCTAACTTGGGGATGACCGCAATTTCTGCTTGATTCACATATTGTTCAAAGAGAATCTTTTTCTCACTAAGAATACGGACAATTCTCTCTTCTATCGAATCAACTACGGTAAATCGGAACACATGCAGTACATTTATCCTATTAAACCTATGCGCCCTATTTATCGCCTGGTCCTCTAAAGCTGGATTCCACCATCGGTCAAACAAAACGACTGTACTTGCCTCCTGTAGATTCAGACCTATTCCACCAGCTTTGAGAGACATCAGAATAGCCCTAGGGCCTTCCCCACTCCGAAATCTCTCAATTATCAGATTTCTAGCATCTTCAGACAATCCACCGTGATAGATTTCGTGCACAATTTTATCCTTCAAGTGTGCGGATATCTGTTTCAGCGTTTCCACGTACTGGGAAAAGATGATAATCTTGTCTTCCTTGCCCACTAAATTATCAACGACTAGTCTCAGGGCTTCCATTTTTGAGGATTCTCCACTCTCAACATCGTAGTTGCAAATTTGTTTGAGCTTAGTGATAACGGAAAAAATAGCAGTATTTGATATGCGGCTTTTTCCTTTCCTGATCAATTCGCTACGATTATTCCAGACAGACATATATGTTTTTCTTTGTTGGGGCGATAGCTCAAGAGGGACGTCCTGCAATATTATCGGCGGCATCTCAGGTAGCACATCCGCCTTCCGCCTTCGCATGAAGTGGGGTTGCATCAATTTGTGTATTTCTATCTTGTTCATTGTCTGACGCAGAAGATCTAACTTAATGAATCTAAATATTGCAAGAAGATCATTTACACTATTTTCAACAGGTGTACCAGTTATCGCCCAAGACCTGTCACGTTTCAAAAGCCTTACTGACAATGATATATCGGAATTGATGTTCTTTACCTTTTGCGCTTCATCCAAAACCACAATATCGAAATGAACCATATTGCTTAGTGGGAGGATGTCCTGTCTAATTTGGTCATAAGATGCGATTAATATATTAATCGGTAAACTATAGTTAGCAAACCTCTCATCTTTATCACCCAGAAGCCTACGCACCGATAGATTTGGTGCCCACCTATCGATTTCTTTTTCCCAGTTAATCCGCAGTGCGGCGGGGACAATAATCAGTGCTCTCCCGAATCTACTCTTGGGGATTAACAAGGATAAGGCCACAGCTACTTGAACAGTTTTCCCGAGACCCATTTCATCCGCCAACAAGCAAGCCTCCTCTTTTAAGAGGAAGTAGACGCCTTCTTGCTGATACGGTCTAAGTGTATTAGGTATTTCTTGAATTGCCATTTTAGCACGAGCCTGATGATTTGCCAACGGACCTGCCCTTTCACGGACATGTCCCTTCATAATTATATTTCCCATAGTATTGCTGATGATTAAGTTAGAATTATCATCGTACTATAGGCAGTCTCTTAGCTTCCCAATCCTGACTGGATGGCTAAGTTTTCTTATTGCATTAACTTCAATCTGGCGTATACGTTCTCTGGTTAAGTTAAACTCTTGCGCCACTTCCTCTAGGGTGCGGCCCTGGTCATCATCAAGTCCAAATCTTAAGCGAATCACCCGCTGCTCGCGGGGAGTCAGGGCGGTCAGCGCCTCTTCGATTTGCTCTTTGAGCAACTGTTTGCAGATGGCATCAAATGGGGATCGAGTTGTGAGGTCCACGATAGAATCGCCCAGGTAACTGTCTTCTTCAGCTATTGGTGCTAACGATACTTGCATCTGTGTTAACGCTATTATTTTATTAACCTGGGCTAAAGACAAATCCATTGCTTCGCCGATTTCCTCTAAGGTAGGTTCTTGGTCAGATGCTTGTTTTAGGAGACTCTTTACTCTAAGCAGTTTGTTGATAGACTCAACCCTGTGTACCGGGATGCGGATAGTCCTGCCTTGGTCTGAAATGGCTCTATCTGCGGTTTGCTGAATCCAGTAAGGGGCGTAAGACATAAATCTGTGGCCATAAGCTGGATCAAAATGCTCAGCTGCTTTCATTAGACCAATACTACCTTCTTGGATAAGATCATCAATAGGCAGACTACTAACCTTAGTGGCAATAAATCTGGCATTTTTGTGCACCAGCCTGAGATGCGTCTCGATTATTCTGTCAAATGCCGCTTTACCGTCAATTCGGATATTGTCGATAAACGACTGGTAGTCTTTCAAAACATTTTTGCTGAATTGTTCCGATAGGATATCTCGGACCAACGGGGGAAGATTAACAACCGGAGTTTTTGGGTCAATCAATTTGATTATGTCCTTCGGCAGAAGGTCTCTGTTAATTGCCAACCTATAAATTCTAGTTCTAATATCAAGTGTGTCACCGTTAGTTGCTTTAACAACTTTATCTACCAAGTTTGGATTCCCTCTTCCAAAAGCGATGTTGTTTAGCATTTCGACAAAAATAAAACCAAATAAATCCCGTAAGCAGCAGGAGCTACCGCTATTAGATTTTACCGCACTGTCCCTTCTCCCCTCAGAATTTTGAATGAGACGATAGAGTTCAATCATGGTAGCGGTAGTATTATTGGAGTCTTCAAGTATCTTGTCACCGAGCCTATCTAAATCAGAGAGTTTTCGTAGTAGCACAACGAGATCAACAGACTTGACGATGTCCTCAACAATTTCAGAGAATATCCGACCCACTCCCGGTACCTTATGAGCAATGGTTTTCAAACATAGAATCTCATCTATGCGGCGGAGTTTGGAGTATCTCTTCCACAAATCGCGCTCTTCTTGGGCGCTAGGATATAGCAGCAAACGATTCATAGAATCCGATTCCTTTTTTACCGAAGGCTATAAGGTCGTTTTCTTCATCCATGTTAGTACGTAGGGCATCGGTATCTTGACTCTTCTCAAAGTCCAGAGTGACGCCGTTATTAGCGGCGGTGCGGTTTATCACTCGTGCCATTTTTGCCACCACTCCAAAGCGAATATTAGGCTATTGAAACGGCATCGCGCAGGGTCATGCCGAAAGAACCTGCGTTGCCGCCAGGATCAAGTGCTTTTGATTACGGCAATTATACAACATATTATCAGTCGCCTATTCTTCGAAAAAAGGCTGAAGGCCGCGCCACAGTTAGGGTGTCACTGTGCCGTGGCGGATGTAGCGTCCTTTAAGACATGATGCTCAGACGTTACTATCCAGAAACCGCGCCCCTTCCTTGTAAATTTCGCGTCGATGCCACGTGAGATACTTGGGTAGTGGAACATGCTTCGGATTCGACGGCCGCCTGATCTCCTGGCCGCGACAGACCCAAATAAGATGTTGTGTGCCATCTGAAATCATCAACTTTTCGTGACTCCACCTGCTTACTGATTACAGGAAGATATACATACCACGTCGCCTTGAAAAAATCACACTCAAAAATATGCACGTTTCAACCAGTTATCATTGATCCGGACCGACCACCCAAACTCTCGCTTTGTATTTGTTATCGGTAAGGATGATCTTGATAAAATATCAATAAAGCCGACCTCCCGTGCACTTGTTTTAGGTATCTTTCTTTAGATCGGTGATGAACTCGTCCACTCTCGATATTCTTTTAACATGTTCAGTGATGCCAGGATTTCTGTGTCTTCAGGTTGCTGGGTGATTTCCTGCAGGTATATTTCGGAGAAGAGGTATTCGTTCTGGTAGTAAGTCGTCATAAAGACTCCTTTGGGCTGTTAAAATACTTGCCTTAAAGTATATTCAGCTTGTCGACGACTTCATTTTTTATGAAGACATAGGCTTCCTGGACATCATACGTTGCATCAGCAGGCAGCAAGGGATTTAGATCACTTAGGAAGCCCTTATGTCTCATTTTCTCTTGAAGATTCTTTTCATAACGCATGCTGTCAACGATCTGACCCTCGGTTTCCATGTAATGTTTGAATATTTGGATTACTTTGCCAGCATCCGCTTTCCCTTCTGTGATGCCCAGCCATAAATCAAAAAGATCGCGTCCCTTTCTCCGCTGATACAAGGCCCTCAATTTGGTCGCGAGCATTTCCTCAAGCACATAGGTTGTTATTTCACAGCGTCCCTGGAACCAACGGGATTGAACGGCAAACGGTTGCTTCCGATAGCCTTCTACTGCGAAATGCTCTCGCGTATTGATTTCAACTTTTAGTCGCATTCGTACGACTGGAGGCCCCTCCGATTCCATCCGATAGGTCAATATGACTGATTGCTCCGTTTGCTTGCGGCGTGGCGCTCCAAGAAAGCCATTCAACAATTCTTGCAGGGTATCAATGACCTGTCCGATGGGCGCCGGGATAATTTGAACCAGGTCAATATCTTCCGAATAGCGTCGAGGAATATCAAAATAGAACTTGTGCAATGCCGTACCGCCCCGAAAAGCCAATCGCTCTGCAAGAAAGGGGCTTTGAAAAATGGAAACAAGAGCCCTGCTTATGATCAGGTCCTGTTCAACCTGGGCATCGGTAACCCAGGGCACAAACTGGCGCCAGGCTACAATATCCGCTTTTGGAATCATAGATCACCCTCCACATCCGTATTAATCAGAAGTCGCCAGCGGGTATCCTTTTCAGCTTCCCCGGCAGGTAATGAAGGATCCAGTCTTGTAAAGGGTGGATTTTTGTCGGCGATTAAACCAGCCAGATCCAGGACCAGCGCAGCGTGCCCGGCTTTCTCCATCAACCAACCCAGTCTTTGAGCACAGACCAGATTTCCCTCCGCTTTTACGGCGTCTATCAGCTTGGCAGAAGTCATAGACTCTCCAAGTTCTTGAAGCACGGTAATCGCGCGATCCAGCCCGCCTATAGATCTTGCATAACGAATGAGATCAATGGCCGTAGCCTCCGGTGAAGAGACGGAAATATGCCCCGTTTGAACCTTTATTTGAGTGACCGGGGTTGCGTTGAAGTTCGTCTTGAAGAAAAATCGGATGGCAAGGCCTTTTTTTCGGACTTCGCGCTGGGGTACCGTAGTAACAACCTGAAACTGTTGTGGCTGCTGGTGTGCAGCGCCCTGAAGGGACGCGGCGCTAAGCAGCCCCACGTAATAAGGTTGCTCCAGGTAGGCCATTAGATCAGCGATAAACCATTCCGCCGGCAATATCCTGGTGATGCGATATTCCAGGGGAACGATGACGAAAAAGCCGCTTCGGATACGCAATATCCTGTTTTTTTTCGCGAGTCTTGCTGCGGCCTTCTTGAAGGCTTCCTCAGAGAACTGAAGGGTCTGGATGGCATCTTCACGGGTAAAGAAATAGAGACCCTGCTCTTGGCGGGAATCAACCCAGGATGGCAGATCGGTTGGGGAGGATGCTTTCGCTTTTAGGGACATATCAACGTCCTGGTAAATAATTTTTACAAATAAGACCATAAAAGAGGCCTTTTTGCAAATGATATTTTGAATATGAAAGGAAGAATTTCTACCAAATTGTCTTGGCCGCCATCACTATAGAGAACCCCAAAGACCATCTTCTGTGAAGGCATGTTAATACTATTTCCCATGCAGGATGTCCATCCACCGGATCGCCTCTGAGTCACTGATCTTGCCGAGATAGACCTGGGTAGTCTTCAAATCCTGGTGCCTCAAGATCACTTTCGATACGACTTCCAGAGGCACACCGTTTCTGCTGGCATAGGTGGCCGAGTATCTCCGGAGATCATGTGGCGAAATACGGACATTCACTTTCTCGCCCAGCCGCCTTACAAGAGCCCTTGCCGTTGAATAGCATATCGGAAATGGGCGGTCATCCGATTTAAGGGCATTATCTTTGATGTATTCCGTCAGCTTTTTTGACACATTCTCCGGCATATAGGCAAGTTCTGATTCTTTACCGGATTTTGGTTCCCGCAGGGTAATGGTTCTGTCAGAGACATCCGACACCTTTATCTTCAGCAATTCACCGATTCGCAACCCACATCTTGCCTGAAGTTCCAGGATCAAGCGATCTCTCACTCTTTTCGTGTTGTAGATCATTTCATCCACCGTTTCCCGTTCGAGCACCTTGCGCAAGACCTGCTTGGATGTTCGATAGGATTTCCTAAGCAGTGACGTATTGCAGGGATTTTTCATGTTCAGTGAACAGCGGTCGATGATGAAATTGTAAAAGGCTTTTAACTGGGCATATCGTAGTCTTCGAGTTGATTTGGCAAGATCCTGTGTTAGTGTCTCCAGGAAGGTGTAGATTTCATCGGTACCAATGGAATCCAGGGCTCTTTCAGCGTAAATCCTCTCGAACCTGATAAGCAGATGATCGTAACTGTCGATGGTCCGCTGTTTATGGTTTGACTGGAGATAATTATCGAACAGCCTGATCGCTTCTTGTGTTGTCATGGTCCACCTCCGTATTCTTTGTTTTGTGAGGTCTTTGGGGTTCCCGGAAATTATATATCTCAGGTGGACCAGTGCATGAAGAATTATGACATGAGGCAATGGGGGAGTTCACATAGATTTGATAGCACATGAAAATCTGTGGGCCAACCTCCACATTTCAAACAGGATTCAATGATCTGGCCCGATCAGCCGCACTGAAGCTTTGTATTTGCTATACGTAACATAATCTGATTTTCTTATTGATGTTAAGCTGTTAACTCATATTTAAGCTCTCACATTTTTATCTCTCAGTCAAGATAAATCCCGGCCGGAGCCATTAAAGAGCTCAAGGCCGAGATCACCTCTTCATGATC
>JAUSPI010000187.1:0-2500 GCA_030655775.1 Syntrophales bacterium | reverse complement strand
AAATCTGAAAACTCTAATTTCAAGGGAGGTTCAATCGAAAAAACATCAGCGGCAAAACCCAACAATTTTCCGATTTCCAAACCAGTTTTTAATGCTGATTGGAGAACTATTCCTCCTCTGGCAGTATTAATCAACCAAGAAGAATTTTTCAAAATATCAAGCGTCGTTTCATCGAAATAGTTTTTGGTTTCATGCGTAAGTGGACAATGAAAAGAGATTAAATTACACCACTTCAGTCCTTCCTTATATGGAATGGGCAGAATCCCTCTTTCAATCCAATCAGATTCGAAAAGGTATGGATCGACACCTTTGACTTCCGCTCCAAAATACTTGAGAGATTGAGCAACTCTGGTTCCCACCCTGCCAACTCCAACTATCAAAGCTTTCAAATCAGAGATTTCCCAATTGTTATTCAAACCGGATTTCCACTTTCCTTGCAGAAGATTTTGATGAGCATTCCTATGTTGTTTGAGCAAAGCAAAAATGAAAGAAATTGTATGTTCGTAAGCAGAGAGCGCATTTGCATCGGGAGTATTACAAACCTGAATATTTCTTTTTCGGGCTTCTTTTATGTCGATGTTATCAAAGCCGGTACCGGCCCGAATCAATAATTTCAATTTAGGAAATCTTTCTAAAAAAAGCTTATCAACGACTGTCTTAGTACGAATAATTATTATTTCAACATTATCTGAAGGCTGTTCGGGAAAAAAATCAGTCCAACCTTTTTCCTTAATTATCTGCCGGAAAAGTTCCGGCATTTCCTCGGCAACAAAAGTTTTCATTTATTTTTGCATTTCCAGATATTCATTTTTATAATTCACGTAATTTTGGGAAGAATGATAGATTTTTTCGATCTCCTTCTCTGTGACTGGTCGAATAACTTTAGCAGGCATTCCCATGATGAGGCTGCGAGGTGGAAATTTCTTGCCTTGTGTAACCACCGAACCTGCTGCAACAATCGATTCTTCCCCAATTTCACAACCATCCAGCAGAGTTGCATTCATACCAATCAGACAAGCATTCCCGATCGTGCAGCCATGCAGCATCACTTTATGTCCCACTGTTACGTCGTCACCGATGGTGGTGCGAAAGCCGTCACTGCAATCTTCTTTTGTGTGCTGCGTCACATGAACGACACTTAAGTCCTGGATACTGGTTCTCTTGCCGATCTTGATAAAATGTACGTCGCCCCGCACGATAGAACCAAACCAGATCGAGCTGTCAGCACCAATCTCACAGCGTCCGATCACTTCTGCAGTTGGCGCAATAAAAACACCTTTCCCAATCTTCGGTTCGTAGTTTTTGTATTTAGAAATCATAATTTTAACCTTGTTGATTCATTTAGTAAATCGATCACTTATTTCTCATCTGAATTTGGAATATTTTTCTCAACCGTTCGGAAGGTCTTTGACCGTTCGGAAGGTTTCGGAATCATAATCTAACCCTTTTATTTAACCCCTCTCTGAACCACTCAAGAGTGGTCAGATATCCCCTTGACAGGGGAGAAAATTCGGAATTTTAATTTAATTATTAATCTCATTATATGTTTTGAAATGGATTTTTGCAACTTCCGAAAGCTTAGATTTTCCATATTTGGAACTGAATTCATTGGCAACTTGAATTACTTTTGTCGAAGCACCTTTAGGAAATTCTATTTCATGTTTTTTGGAAAGCTCTTTCAGATTTTTCAGAAAAAGATAACGGGCGATGATGGAAGCAGATGCCACAGCCAAATCCTGTTCTGCCCTAACTTTGTGCTGAAGCTTGATCTCTTTCAAATCTTTTAAGGAAGAAAGCAAAGTCCGATCGCTGGCAAATTTATCCACTACCGCACCTTCAAAATCATGTTTTTTATTCAGATTAAGAATCACCCGGGCATGCATCCAGGCCAGCATTTCATTCAATTTCTTATTCGAATCCCGGAATTTCTGATAAAGTTCGTTATATTTGGCAGGCAGCAAAACGATCGTTTCAATATTCGGCATAAACCGGGCAAAAAGCTGCTTGGCAATTTTTTCGATTTCTTTGTCATTGATCTGTTTCGAATCGCGTACTCCCAATTTTATCAGGGAAGGAAGCATTGCCTTCCGGCAGATGAAACCGCACACCACCAGCGGACCAAAAAAATCTCCTTTACCGGATTCATCCGTTCCCGCCCAAACCTGCCACCTATGTTCCAGTGGATTTTCATCGATTTCCAAGTTGAGAATTTTTTGCAGAACAGGTTTTAGAGGATTATCCGGAGCCGCTCCGATTACATTGCTGATGCCTTTCTTGGCCGAATGATACACATTCAGGCTTATCTCATTTTTGCCGGAAGTAAATTTCAGCTGAACTCCGTAATTTATCTCTTTTTCATCGGAAAGAATGAGTCCCTGTTTTTCCGCATTCCTGATCAGATTCGAAATGTGTTCGAGTAAAATTTTTTCCATTAATCCCTGATGACTGCATTCCCAAAAATGACGTCCAGTTCAACTTTCAGATAATCTTCGCCTTCCAC
>JAUSPI010000186.1 GCA_030655775.1 Syntrophales bacterium | reverse complement strand
TTTGCCCATTGGAGGCCCTCTCAGGTCAAGGCTGGACAATAGGAGCTGGATGACGGGAGACTGTCACGTCCAGTTCTGAGAGAGCGCAGGGGGGTAGTTCCCCTGCGCCACTCACCTAAATAATGGGTAATCTCTCGGTACAGTCAAGGACGTTGATAAGTAGGTGACGACAACAATACTTTTCCTCATTAAGCCACGTTCGGATAGCCGTCATTTACATTGATCAATACCATCAAATCGAAAATTGCATACAGCTCCATTTTCGATTAACATTCTAATCCCTGTTTTGCCATAATCTCAAATTTCAACCGCAAATGACCGGGGTGCACCCGCAAGCCCCGCCCTGCCTGCCTGTGCCGGACACGGCAGACAGGTGGACGGGGAGATTCACAGTTTTTGCCGTCGCGGTTGCCATCATAGTAATCCGGCAAAGAAGATATAATGGGCCGAAGGCAATATTTATTGAAATCAGCAATGAAATCATATATTAAATTAGAAGCATATTGAGGCAGGAAAATATAAGTTTCAGGTTCTTCTTCCTAAGTGATAGAATTTCTGGAAAAAGATTGGCGGAAAAGCCGTTGAGAGGTTTGAAGAAGAAGAGGTTCATATATGATTGAAGACAAAAAAATATGGAGTTCGTCTGCATTAGAAGCCAATTTAGAGAAAACCTCTGTTGCCGTTACAATTTCGGAAAAGCATAAGCCTCTCCTTGCGATCGCTAAAGATTCTCATGGTATTCATAAACGAACAAAAGAATTTTTGAAAGAATTGAATCACCCGTATATTAACTGGAAATATGTTGTAGAAGAACTGAGAACAATTTCTTTGGCTGATTTTCACCACCATAACTTCCATCCAAACGGAAAAAAAGCCATACAGATTATAACCGGAATTTATTTAGATCTTATAAGTCGAACAAAAGACGAGACCGTAAAAGAAACAGGAATAGACTATCTTTTTGACTATATTCAGCAAATTTTGTCAGACAGTGGTGAACATCTGTCAAGAAATTTACCGTTAGTTTTACAAGCCCTTGACTTTCTTAACCAAATTTCTCGGGAAAATCCTTATCTTCTCAAGAAAAAATCGAGGGATTTAAAAGCAATTTTAACAAATTTAAATAATCATAATGTATCGGTTCAAGTTGAAAATCTGCAAAAGCTTTTTTATCTCGTTTTCAAGTCGACATATGACTATTGGTTGAACCTGCCAAACCCTGAAGATTGGTTAGATGATAGTGGCGAAGACAGGGAAGCCCTTTTAAATTTTAAAAAGCTTATTTTTCCTATCAGTCATTTTAACCTGAAAAAGCTACTTGGTGATCTTGAAGAAATTGATCAATCAGTTGACGATAAGGGATGGGAAGCGATAACTCGATATCTGCAATTGCCTGATTATTCCCAAATATTGAATGGATATCTAAGAGTTGCAGATGAGCTTGAAAGATCAGATGCTTATACGGGGCATCAGCATTATGCCAGGCTTAATTTTCTTTTTAAGATCTTTAATCTCGATGGTCTATCTGATATTCATCGCGAGGCTTTAATCGAAATAAATCGTTCCCTCAGCAGGGTTTTTACAGAAAAGTCGCATCAAGATTTGAATGAATTTGTAAAAAAGACATTTTATTTGCTTCAACAAAGTAGCGCTCGCCATATATACCCGGATACAACTATCCACTGTATCAATACTATCGCAAAAGAAATATTCAAGCTGAACAATCATCAATTAGTTGATACTTTCATCGATCAGATCATTCTTTTTGGTTTTCAATCGCCTGATATTCAAGGCATAACTACAGATTGGGAGGTGAAATTCAACCGTTTCCATGTTCAGAATATTCGATCCTGGTTGGAGATTATTTCTATGAACCCCCGCTGGACTAAAAGATTATTGTCGGCGCTTATTATTAATCTTAAAATAGGAGGCATTT
The DNA here is from genome assembly GCA_030655775.1 of Syntrophales bacterium. Lineage (NCBI taxonomy): Bacteria > Pseudomonadati > Thermodesulfobacteriota > Syntrophia > Syntrophales > Syntrophales bacterium. The sequence continues at coordinate 57,928 of JAUSPI010000186.1, read as the reverse complement.
TTGTACGTGATACTGACCTTCTGCAAAAAGATATTTCGGCGCTTTTGAATTCCGATATTTCTCCCGCCAGCAATCTAATTATGCAGTTAAATAAACTCTTGCCTGTTTTCTTCAATGAAATTGGTGCTGAAGGAGAACTTCGTGACATTTCAACTAAAATGGATGAGGCTTCTTTTCGTCAAGATAAACTCATTCATTTTCTGCGAAAGCAATCACATGTGGAAAGCAACAGCACGTTGGTCTCATTTGTGGAAAGTATATTTCGATTCTGGAATTCCCGCAACAAGAAGGAGATAAGAGAGTATTTGCCTGACGAAATTTATGAGGAAATTGATAATTCTGGTGAATACTTTGATGGAATGCATAAGATTTTTAGAACGATGCTAAGAAAAGCTAATCAAAAAACAAGTACATTCCTGGAATGGGACGAATCAAAAGTTCAGAAAACCCTGCAAACAATTCCTCGTGTTCCGGAAAGAGATAAGGAGAGAGCTGCTCTCTTATTAAAATTTTATCAGCTTTTATACAAAAAATATTATATAGGGCATCTGGATTTAATAAAAGATTTAGAATCTTCTTCCGTTTTTGAGAAAACAAAAATAGATGCTTTACAGAAATTCTTACAGCGCAGGAACTATTACAAAAGCCTGGTCATTCTTTTAGATTTATTGAGCGTATTGAAAACACGCATCCTTTCACCTGAAAAGACAGAATCTTTCGAAAACATTTACCGTAAAAGACACATCGCTGCGGGTATTCCGTCCATGTATGGAACCTATCGCGAAGAAAAATTTGAGGCTTTAGGATTATCTTTCCGCCTGCAAAGTATGGCCACTGTTCTGTTTGAGGAGATGATTAATGATTTAAACCATCAATTTATAACAAAGATAACCCTGACAGAAATTAACAAATATCTTTGGCTGTTTATCAAAGCGCTTCAATTGGAAGGGATTGCTACTGAAGGCTTGGAATCAAAAATGAAATATTTTAACAGTGCACTTAGGATAAAGCGCTTTGGCATAGATCAGTATATGGATATCTTTCGTTTTCTTTCAAAAAGTATTCAAGATATTGTCAGAGTTTATTATATCGATGCCCACCAGGCCAATCTACCTGTCATTGTTAAGCAATGTGTTGAAAAAAAACAGGGAGAGGGGGGGGAAGGCCTTTCTGAAATAGACGAAGGAACTGTCTATAAAATCTCGGAAAAACTTATCCGATCAATGATCGCTTCTGCATTTGCGTTGCAAACGCTGGACAATTTTATTAGCGACATAATCGGGACGCTAAGTGCTGAGCATGATAAATTTAAAGAGCGCAGGCACATACTGAATATTCTCATGACCTATAATCCGAATATCGCGATTCGTCCAATACACACAAAGCCCCATAAAAACGATGATCAAATTATTTTGGGGAACAAGGGATATTTCTTGAAACAATTGGCCTCGTTCAAATTTCCCGTTCCTCCCGGTTTTATTATTACTACAGAAGTTTTTCGCTGCCTTGAGGCTGTTCTTGGATACGATAGCATCATAAAGGACCTTGATGAACGTATCGATAAAGAAATATTGAAGATCAACAATGTTACAGGGAAAAAATTCGGTGATCCTGAAAATCCTCTGCTTTTTTCTGTAAGAAGTGGAGCAGCCATTTCTCTTCCGGGAATGATGGGTTCGTTTTTAAATGTAGGAATGAACGAAGAGATAGCTGAAGGGTTGAGCAAAAAGGAGGGCCATGGTTGGGCAGCGTGGGATTGTTATAGAAGGTTTCTTCAGGCTTGGGGAATGTTTGAAGGGTTGAATCGTGATTTTTTTGATGAAATCATAGATGATTTTAAAAGAAAATATAACGTTTCGAAAAAGTTGCAGTTTAGACCGAATCAAATGAAGGAAATAGCAATATTATATAAGCAGGAACTGCTCAGGAATGGGATAAATATAGAAGATGAACCTCGTAAACAATTAGGAAAAGCCATATTGAAAGTATTGGAATCCTGGAATTCTTCCCGGGCGAGATTATACCGGCAAGAGCTAAATATTTCAGATGAATGGGGAACCGCCGTGGTTGTCCAGGAAATGGTTTTTGGGAATTTGAATGAAAGATCAGGCTCTGGTGTGGTTTTTACCCGACACCCTAAAGGTTTGTCTACTTCAGTAGCGCTTAATGGAGACTTTATATTCGGGATTCAGGGAGAGGATATCGTTTCCGGTCTTGTAGATACTTATCCTATTTCAGAAGCCCAAAGAAAAACTGAAAAAAAAGATTATAATATTTCGTTAGAAAAAGATTTTCCGGAAGTGTTTTCTAAACTAAAGCGAATTGCAGAAGAGTTGATTTACGAAAAAGGATATGTCCATCAGGAGATTGAATTTACTTTTGTAAACGGTTCAAAAGATGGCTTTTATATTCTCCAGACAAGAGATATGTCTCCTATGGAGTCAATGGAATTAAAGCATTTTGCCGAGTCGAAAAAGCTGGAGATGTCTTTATTGGGAGTTGGTATCGGGGTTGGTGGCGGTGCGATTTGTGGAAGAGTGGTTTTTTCAGACGAAGAAATTAAAGTTTTAAGAAAAAAGGAACCAGGGACACACCTCATCTTGATTCGTCCAGATACTGTTCCGGAAGACATTGGATTGGTTTGTCAAGTCGATGGATTGCTTACTGCCAAAGGCGGAAGTACTTCACATGCTGCAGTGACTATTCCTCAGCTTAATAAAGTCGGTGTTGTTGGTTTGAAAAGTTTGAAAGTTTATGAGCGGGATGGTTTTATTAAAATCAATGACCGGAAATTAAAAGGCGGTGATTTTATTAGCATTGATGGATGGAGCGGCGCCGTTTATTTAGGTAAACATCGTATTAAATCGACAGAAACGTATAGAGTAAAGATATAAGAGGAACATTTATTCAGAAAACTGAGCTAATAAGCGAGTTTTCCAGTTTTCTATTTTAACGCTTTGTGTACGTAAACTGTTAAATCCCCCATTCTATTTGTGTAGCTGCCATATTCATTATCATACCAGCCAAATATTTTTGCATGAACAACAGGAATGTCCATTTTTTTCAGAGGAAAAGATTTCAGAAATTCCGGAGACAGATCTGGAATGTGAGAAAGGTCAACACTGAAAAAGGCAATTCTGCTATGATTGAATTGTCCTTCAATGACTACGGAAGCATCTATTCCGGAAACATCACTTGACACATTTTGTTCTTCTGAATAAACCAGAAGTCGTTCAGGATCACTTTCGTATGCCTTTTTGTATATTTCATTGATTGTTTCGGTATCAATCAAACTGATTTTCCCATCCTTTCCCATTCGGCTTTGGAAAGTCATGTTTAAAATTATCAAAGATTCTGTTTTGATAGGAATCCGGACCGAATCTGCCATAAAGCCGATCTTGCTAACTTCGGGAATGACTTGGGCCAGGGCCTCAGCTGCATTCGTTGAGGTTAAAATAATATTATCTAAAATGCTTCTGTTTTTTCTTAAGTCTTCTGCTCCGGCCTCAGGTACACTGTCCAACACCTTTTGTGAGTTTGTCACAGCGTGGATGGTTGACATTGAAGCAGTAAGCATAGAGTTGGTTTTTTCATTTTCCAAAAGAGGTTTTATCATGTGTGCAAGTGCTGTGGTTGTACATGATGCAGCTGAAATAATGGTGTGTTTCTTCGGGTTGAATACTTGATGATTAATACCATAGATCAACGTAACAGCATCTTCCGGCATAGACAGCGCTTTGTTTTTAATCCTGAAGGCGGATGAATTGATTATAACTTTTGCCCCGCCTAAAGAATGGCCCCTTATTGTTCCTTTTTCGTCATTCGGCTTTAGCGTTGGATCTCTAAAATTACCCGTACATTCTGCTACGACATCGACTCCGTAATCGCGCCAGGAAATATCTTTGGGATTTCTCGCTTTTCGTAAGATGGTCACAGGAATTCCGTCAATTAGTAGTTTGCCCTGTTTCTCATCGATAATTTTGATTATGGGTTTTGCATTTATCCCGTATAAGAATGTATGCATTAACCCATAGGTTGAGTCTTTCTCTATCATCTGTGCGACGGCATGTAACCCCTGTCCAATATCTCTTCCATGATTGACAACAATTTCCTTGAAATATTTTCTCTCGATATGATGCCATAAAGTCAGCTTGCCAATTCTTCCAAGGCCGTTAATGCCCAGGATTGGCTTTTTCTCGGCGAATAAATCGACTTTACTCATTGATATCTCCATTCAGCTTTGTCCTGTTTTAGTGGGGGTAATATAGAGCGAAATGTCCTTTTGTGTCAAGAAAAATTGACCGGGAGCGCACCCGCAAGTCCCGCCCTGGCGGGGTAAGGGGCGCAATATAAAAGGAATATATTATTCGCAATAGCTCACTATCTCCGATTATTCGCTTTGCTCATGAATCTTCGATTGATTTGCCTTCGGCTCATGAATCTTCGATTTCCTTACCGGGAAGCTCCGCCCTGTGGGCGAGGAGCTTCACTGCAAAATGTAGTGCCTGCTTGTAAAGCTGTTATCAGATAACAGAATCAAGACATCGTCTCCTGTTCTATCAATTTATGCTTCCAGAGATATTATAGCCGTAAACCTTGTTAAGCGCTTGCCTTTTCCTCCGTCCTGGTATAAAGTGGACTGGAATTTTAAAGGAGAGCATTATTATTTTTAGTAAAAAATTTAAAGTCTGGATTAAGGGGCTCTTGCTCAAGAAAGATCACTCGCATCTGGAGAAAGAAATACAATCTATCATCGATGAGGGCGAGGAGAAGGGTCTGATAGACCAGCGGTCTGGCGAAATGATACAGAGTATCCTTGATTTTAGAGATACCCTTGTTCGCGAGGTCATGATTCCGAGGACGGAGATGATTGCGATAAGCAATGATGCCGCAATAGAGGAAATTCTTGATCTTATTATGAAGCATGGTCATACAAGGGTGCCTGTCTATAGCGGCAGTGTGGATAATATTATCGGAATATTGAATGTAAAGGACCTTTTGAAATTCTGGTCGCGACAGGTTTCCGAAGTAGATGTTCTTTCAAACCTGAGGAAGCCTTACTATATACCTGAAACAAAAAACATACACTTTCTTCTCCATGAACTGCAGCAGAGAAAGTATCACATGGCTATCGTTATTGATGAGTATGGAGGGACATCCGGTCTCGTTACCCTGGAAGATTTGATAGAGGAGATTGTCGGGGAAATTCATGACGAACATGATGTAAAAGAGAAAGAAATAACCGAACTTCCAGATGGTTACGTACTTGTAGACAGCAGAGTAGAGATTGAAGAGGTTGAAGAATATTTTGGCATGGAGATTCCGGCAGGAAAGTTTGAGACCCTGGGCGGATTGATCTTACATATAATCGAAAAGATTCCAGTTGCTGGAGAGGTTGTTTATCATGATGGTTTTGAGATGATAATCGAATCGGCTGATGAGAGAAGCATAAAGAAGGTAAAGATAAAGAAGGTAAAGGAAGACGGTAAAAAAGTAGGCAGTAAGGAGTAAGTTTGAAGCTCCCCGCAGCAAGCTGCGGGGAATCTCCGACTGTTAAGGAAAATTGTTGATTTTATTCGCTCGCTAACCCCGCTGCAAGCAGCGGGGAGTGTGCTCGCTGTTCAGTTCAAGAAGTGACGATACCTGGAAGTTGGTGGAGGTTCATAGGAAATAATGCCTGATAACAGGGTCCTGACGCCCGTTAATTTAGCTCTATCTATAGCTTCAGGAATCCTCCTCTTTCTTTCCTTTCCTAAGTTTGGGCTGGGGATTTTTGTCTGGTTTTCGCTTATACCCCTTTTATATGCTCTCAGGGGGAAAACCCCTTCAGAAGGTTTTATACTTGGCCTTATTGCAGGTCTTGTATACAATATCGGCATAATCTACTGGATCGCCTTTGTGGTCGTAAGGTATGGTTATCTTCCTTTTTACCTTGGCGTTTCTGTCATGCTGCTCCTTGCGGTCTGTTTGAGCATGTATGTTTCCCTTTTTTCTGCCGGGGTGGTTTTCTTTGGAAGAAGAGGGATACCAGAGATAGTCTCGGCGCCATTGTTGTGGACATGTCTTGAATATGGTAAATCACACCTTTTTACGGGATTTCCATGGGAAAACCTTGCCTATTCTCAGTATCTTAACACCTTTCTGATTCAGATTGTCGATGTAACTGGCATATACGGGATATCTTTTGTGGTGGTTTTCATAAATTGTGTGTTTTATGACTTGATATTTAACCGTAATGATAAAAGAAAAGTTTTATTTGAAGTATTGATTGGAAGTGTTCTGGTCGCGCTCATTTTATGTTATGGTATGTTACGTGTCGTTGACTTGAAAGAGACCTTAAAGGGTGTTAAATCGAGTAAAGTTGCACTTATTCAGGGGAATATTGATCAGAGCATAAAGTGGGATGTGAAGTATCAAAGGAAGACTCTGGATATATACAGAGATTTGTCCTTTGGGGCGCTACAATCAAAACCGGAATTGATTATCTGGCCTGAGACTGCCACCCCCTTTTTTTTCCAAGACATAGATGATAAACACATGGATGTCCTGGACGTTGCAAAAAAGTCAAATGCTTATCTCCTCTTCGGGAGCCCTGGTTTTGAAAAGAAAGAGGGCAGTACATACTATTTTAATAGTGCCTATATGATATCGCCGGAAGGTAGCGTTACCGGAAAATATGATAAGGTCCATCTGGTTCCTTATGGTGAATATGTGCCATTTAGCTCTTTGTTTTCCTTTCTGGGGAAATTGGTGCCTGGTGTAGGGGACTTTCGTTCAGGCAAGGGATTTCATCCTCTTTTAATGGATGAAAAGAAGATAGGTGTCCTTATATGTTTTGAAAGTATATTTCCTGAAATCAGCAGGGAGTATGGGAGAAGCGGGGTATCGCTGCTCGTAAATATAACGAACGATGCCTGGTTTGGCATGACATCAGCTCCCTATCAGAACCTTTCAATGACCGTGTTCAGGGCGATTGAAAACCGGGTCTCTATTGCAAGGGCGGCCAATACAGGGATAAGCGCCATAATAGGACCAACAGGGGAGATCATTTTGAAGACGGAATTGTTCAAAAGAACGGTACTGACGGGAACTGTACAGTTTTTTGACCGTGAGACCTTTTATTCAAGGTATGGTGATTTATTTACCTATTTTTGCTTTTTATTATTATTTTTGTTATTTATCAGTTCACTTTTGAGGAGGAGAGAAGAAAATGATCGAAGAGTTGTCTGGGATTATAAAAGATTTAAAAAATAGAGTCGATATCCTTAGAGGTTGTCTTTGACGTTGCCGGCAAAGAGGTGGAAATAAAAAAGCTCGAAAAGCATTCTTCAGGTGAAGATTTCTGGAGCGATCCTGAGAAGGCTAAAGAAATATTGAAGAAAAAGACAAAGCTGGAAGCCGTGGTAGAGAACCTGAAGCGGTACGAGAGTACCATCGAAGATTTGGGAATTTTTTTTGAAATGGCTTGTGAAGAGAATGACGAGGAAACACTGAAGGAAATTAAGGAGGATCTTGACAAACTTGAGGCGAGAGTAAAAGATGAAGAATTGAAGATCATGCTCGGAAGTGAGCAGGATCCGTTGAACGCTATAATGTCAATCCATGCCGGTGCCGGTGGTACTGAAGCACAGGACTGGGCTGAAATACTTTTACGGATGTATCTTAGATGGGCTGAGAGGAGAGGATTCTCCACAAATATCGTTGACTTCCAGCCGGGTGATGAGGCAGGCATAAAGAGTGTTACTATGACCCTGGAGGGGGACTATGCTTATGGATATGCGAGGGCAGAGGTCGGGATACACAGGCTCGTACGGATATCACCGTTTGATGCAGGTGGAAGGAGGCATACCTCTTTTGCATCTGTCTTTGTGTGTCCGGAAGTGAATGATGAAATAATCGTAGAAATTAACGAAAACGACTTGAGAATAGACACATACAGATCTACCGGGGCTGGGGGACAACACGTTAATAAGACTGACTCCGCCGTCAGAATTACCCATATACCCACAGGAGTTGTTGTCCAGTGTCAGAATGAAAGATCCCAGCATAAAAACAGGGCTATGGCGATGAAGGTTTTGAAATCAAGACTTTACGAGCTTAAACGCGAGGAGCAGGACGAAAAATTGAATGAGATAAGCAAGTCAAAAAAAGAAATTGCCTGGGGAAGCCAGATACGCTCCTACATACTTCATCCCTATAAAATGATTAAGGATCACAGGACAAATGTAGAGGTAGGTAATGTCAACAGTGTCCTGGATGGGAATATAGATGTTTTTATAGATGCCTATCTTATGAGTTAAAAAAGTGCCTAAAGTTTGAAGTGACTAAAGTGAGCTAAAATTGTGGAGAAGCATCATTAATGTACCCGTAAAAAGTTATAAACTGCACCATTTGTCATCCTGAACTCGTTTCAGGATCTAAACATTTCAGCAAGTTAGAGACCCTGAAATAAATTCAGGGTGACAAAAACTGACTTTTTACGAATGCATCATCATTAATGTACCCGTAAAAAGTTATAAACTGCACCATTTGTCATCCTGAACTCGTTTCAGGATCTAATCAGTTCAGTAAGTTAAAGACCCTGAAATAAATTCAGGGTGACAAAAACTGACTTTTTACGAATGCATCATCATTAACTTTAGTTCACTTTAGGCATTTCAAACTTTAGGCACTTAACGGCTTTAGTTCACTTAAACTTAAGGAGTTCTTTTCGATGTCGCGATTAAAAATATTGTTACCAATTATTCTACTTGTTTTGTGCTCCTGTTCCCATCCGATGCATACAATTTACAAATCATCCACGCAGGATGTTCCCCGGAGTTCTTCTCCTGATGTAGCTGTTAGTGAAGAACAATCGGCAACTGATGTAGCGGTTAAGAAAAGTCCGCCCGAGCAAAAAAGCAAAAATCATAAGCAGGAAACTATGGATGAAGCAATTGATCTGCTCGGTCAGTCGCAGGATTTCTGGGAAAAAGGAGATCTTGAAAATGCCCTGAAGTCGCTCGATAAGGCGTATGATCTCATATTGGATGTTGACGGGGATCTGGATATTTCAAGGCAGAAAGATGATCTCCGTTTCATGATATCGAAACGTATCCTGGAGATTTATGCCTCAATGCACACCGTCGCAACGGGAAATCAAAGTGAAATACCACTCCCTATAAATGATGATATTAAAAAGGAAATTAAGCTTTTTCAGACTTCAGAGCGGAAATTTTTTATCATGTCTTATCAGCGTTCCGGCCTCTACCGTCAAATCATCCTGGATTATTTGAAAGAGGCTGGATTACCCGAAGAACTCTCCTGGCTGCCGCTGGTTGAGAGTGGATTCAAAGTCAAGGCACTTTCAAGGGCCCGTGCCCTCGGACTGTGGCAATTCATTCCCTCGACAGGGTATAAATTCGGTCTCAAACGTGACAGCTTCGTCGATGAACGGATGGATGTGGTAAAATCAACAAAAGCAGCCATTGCATATCTTAAAGAGCTACATGGAATATTTGGTGACTGGATGACCGTGCTTGCTGCTTACAATTGTGGTGAAGGAAGGGTTCTAAAAGCCATATCAAGACAGCATGTTAATTATTTGGATAATTTCTGGGATCTTTACCGACAGCTGCCTTATGAAACTGCACGGTATGTTCCCCGTTTCCTGGCAACGCTTCATATCATTAAGGATCCGGACAAATATGGGATAGATCTGAGTGATAATTTAGAAAAACCGCTCTGTTATAAACTGGTTGAGACGAGCAAGTGTATGCGATTGCAGGACATTGCCCTGTGCCTCAATATTCCAAAAGAGACATTAACGTCGCTCAATCCGGAACTCAGGTATAATCTTACACCTGACAGAAAATATGATTTGAAAGTTCCTCCCGAAGTAGCAGAACGGTTTGCACTTGTCGCCAATGAAATCCCTGAATCGACAGTTCCCCGTCCGGCCTTTGTGAAGCACAGGGTAAAACCCGGAGAGTCCATTTCTGTTATTGCGGATAAGTATAAGAGTTCTGTGCGGGCTATTGTCGCCTATAACCGTTTGAAAAGCAGCCATAAAATCAGGGAGGGACAGCATCTGAGAATTCCGGCCCGCGGTTACGGCTATATCCAGCCGAAATCAGAGGAACGTCTCAGGATTAAGAGTATTAGCAAGAGACCTTTACCCGGTAAAGTCGTTAAATACAAGGTGAAACGAGGGGATTCTCTGTGGCTTATGGCAAGACATTTCGATACGACCATCTCCGAGATAAAAGGGGTTAATAATCTTCGCAGCAACAGGCTTAGTGTCGGTCAGATAATCAAAATTAAGAGTCGTACTGCAACCGGGATCTATACGGTTCGCAGGGGAGACAGTCTTGACAGGATTGCCAGGAGACATAATATCAGTTTAAATTCACTTTTAGGAATGAACAGTCTCAGTCTTACTGAGAGAATTTATCCCGGCCAGATCATAATTGTGGAAAGGTAATTTAAGGCACAAAGTGACTAAGGCACAGAGGCACAAAGGAAAAAAGTAGAGAAATATTCCTTTGTGCCTAAAGCTGCCGGCTAAAGCCGGCGCTTACTCAATCAGATAATTATTCAACGCGAAGAACAGTTCCTCTTCTTTCTTTTTCATCCGCTTTGCGTCTGCCTCGGATGTCTCGTGATCATACCCGAGAAGATGAAGAATACCGTGAATCACGAGAAAATCCAGCTCTTCCTCAAATTCAATATTAGCGCTCCTTGCATCTTTTAAAGCTGTTTCTACCGAGATGATGACATCACCAAGCATATCGGGACTAATGTCACCAAATTCACCCTCAGTCATGGAGAATGCGATGACGTTGGTGGGGTAATCTCTGCCCAGATATTTTTTATTGATTTCCCGTATGCCGTCGTCATCGACAAAAAGAAAGCTTATCTCTTTATCCTGACAATCAAGATTTTCCAATATATCGTGCAGGGCCTGGCGCACTCGCTCAAAATCTATCACTATTTTTTTTTGACTGTTTTTTATAAGTACTGCCATTATTCTCTTAAAGTGAGACTTTTTTAAAGGGTCTCACTTTGTCATTTTTTTTGATTACTGGTTGGGGATAGTCTATCCTCTGATGGAATATGCCGTTTAGAATCCTGATGAAACTCTCAGAAATTCCATTAAGATCAGACAACGTAAGCTTGCATTCATCAAGCTGTCCATCAGCAAGAACCTGTGCGAATCTTTCCTTAACGAGAGCTCTTATTCTTGAGGGTGTCGGGTTTGTCAGCATACGCGATGATGCTTCTACTACATCACCAAGCAAAACGAGCCCGGCTTCCCTTGTTTGAGGTTTTGGCCCGGAATATCTGAAATCACTTTCCGGTATTGACCGGATGGAAGAGTTACTGTCCTTCTTTGCCTTTTCATAAAAGTAGCTGACAAGACCTGTTCCATGATGTTCCTTTATGATGTCCGTGATTGGTTTTCCAAGCTTATATTTGTTAGCCAGCTCACATCCGTTTTTGACATGTGAGATAATGATTAGGCTGCTCATTTTGGGTGAGAGTTTGTCATGTTTGTTTTCCCCGTTTCGTTGATTTTCTATAAAGTAAGGGGATTTTTTCATCTTACCTATGTCGTGATAGTAAGCGCCCACCTTGGCTAAGAGTGAGTTTACACCAATGGCCTCGGCGGCGGCTTCTACCATTGATGCCACTATTATGCTGTGGTGATACGTTCCCGGTGCCTTGATAATCATCTGTTGAAAGACAGGTTGATTGAGGTTGGCAAGTTCAAGAAGCTTTATGTCGGTGGTGTAACCGAAGAGGCTTTCAAACAGCGGGGCAATTCCCGCTACAATTATCCCTGAAACTACACCACCGATGATTCCCATGGCCAGTTTTATAAGTGTATCCGCAGAGAATGTGTTGCCCGTGAGTAGAGCGAGGCATGTAATAACAATAATGTTAATCATGCCCACCAATAAGCCGGCTTTAAGAAATACGGTACGCTGCTTGCAGTGAACCAGGTAGTTGATTGCTACTACACTTCCAAGAAAGGAAAAGAGGAAGAAGGCCATCTTTTCATTAAAGAGAAAAGTTGCAAGATACGAAGAAAAAACAGAAAAGATGGTCGCAATGCTCCTGCTGAGATGAACCGTGATGAGCATGGCACCCACCGTAAAAGGTATGGCATAAAAACCTGCGTCGGCAGGAATGAAGGTGAAAACACGGGTTATCGATTCAGACGTGAAGATTCCTGCCCTTATTAGGAGTATCTGGAGAATTAACGTGGTTCCCAGAAATAAGATATCCACGTTGGTTTTTCCAAGGGTTGTTAGCCGGTTTTTAGACATATAGTAGAATGTGATGGAGAGGATGATAATTATGAGGAACATTCCCAGAAACGCGGAGTAATCTACGAGCCTTTTCCCCTCCTGTACCTTGAAAAAGGCTTCAAGCTTCTCCAGGGCGGCAGGGGTGATCTTTTCTCCTTCACGAATAATCATCTCATTTTTCTGTACCTTGGAGTACACATGTTTCACATTGTCTAAAATGATCTGCTTTCTTTTTTCTATCTCATTTTTGTTGAAGGTGAGGTTTGGCCGGATCAGCCTTTTTGTTAATGAAACAGCAACTTTTTCAATTCCAGTTTTTTGATTGTCAAGGTCTATCCTTGACTGTTTTCGCAGTAGCGCCCCTGCTTCCTTTATATTGAAGATCGAAGAGAGATCCTTTATTTCTTTCTCGTTTTGCGTCTTTACATTCCTGACAATAATACCGGTATCTTTCTCCCTTTTTGAAGGGAGCCCCTGACTTATCAAGTTGTTATTGTAGGTGGAGTAGATCAGCTTCACAATGTCATTGCATACGTCGAATGAAAAATTGTACTTACTGAGAACATTAAATTCGCTGACTGTAAGAACTGTTCCCAATGTTTCTTCGAATTCTTTTTTAGCTTTTTTTAAGATAGCCTGTTTATTTTCATGAGAGTTTTCTTCATTGATCTCGCAATATTTTTCTTCCATCGATGTAAATGCCCTCGCTATATTCATTCCGAGAGCCAAAGGGATATCTCTGTCATAGTCATAGACAGGTTTTATGTTTTCAATCGCCTCCATTTTTTTCTGTTCGGTTGACGCTCTGTCTTCAACCAGGAAATCACGGTCAGCCCTTATGTTTTTGGTGGCAATAGAAGCGACTTTATATGTTGGATGTATGAAATGAATATGGGGTGTGAGAAGTAAAGAGAGAAGCAAGCTCATACAGATTACAGTTACCCATCTCTGAAGCAGAATGTTTCTGGTAAATCTGAGCATGAGCCCACTTTGGGCTGCACTTTTTTTTACCTTTGTGAAAAGTTCGTTCGCAAGTGTCTTCATAAGATAAAAGTGAGCTAAAGTGCCTAAAGTGAAGCTCCCCGCCCACAGGGCGGAGCTTCCCGGTAAGGAATATGTTTGTTTTATATTGCGCCCCTTACCCCGCCTACAAGGCGGGGCTTGCGGGTGCGCTCCCGGTCAAAGAAGTGTAAAGTGAACTAAAGTGCCTAAAGTTAAGGATTTTGGTCACTTTAACTTTAGATCACTTTAGGCACTTCAAACTTTAGTCACTTGAATTCCCCTTTGCTTCGATCCAGGTTGTTATAAGCGCGTATGATATCCTGGACAAGAGAATGCCTGGCTACATCAACCTCCGAGAAGTAAACAAATTTAATATTTTCTGTTTTTTTCAAAATTCTTTCAACTTGTATTAATCCCGATATCTTATCAGGTGGAAGATCTGTTTGAGTTACGTCTCCGGTTATCACGACCTTCGAGCCAAAACCCATTCTGGTCAAAAACATCTTCATCTGTTCCGGGGTCGTATTTTGTGCCTCGTCCAGAATTATAAAGGATTCATTCAGGGTTCTTCCCCTCATGAAGGCAAGGGGTGCGACCTCTATTATTCCCTTATTTATCAGAGTTGATGCCCTATCAAAATCCACCATGTCATAGAGCGCATCGTAGAGTGGCCTGAGATATGGATTCACCTTTTCTGCAAGATCACCCGGAAGAAAACCGAGTTTTTCACCGGCCTCCAACGCTGGTCTTGTCAGTACGATACGGTTAATCTTCTTTTCAAGAAGTAGCGCAACGGCCATGGCCATGGCTAAATAAGTTTTACCCGTTCCCGCGGGACCGATACTGAAGACCATGTCATATTTTCTCATGGAGTCAATGTAAAGCTTCTGGGCAATACTTTTAGGAGAAATAACCCTTTTGTTCGCTGATATGAAGACAGTATCTAAAAAGATTTTCTCAATGTTTATTGAACTGTTTTCGGAAAGTATTCTGTGGGCATAGTCGATATCGGAGTTATATACGGGGTATCCTTTTTTGATGAGGGAGTAAAGCTGAACAAGGAGTTTTTCAATTATACTAACTCCTATAACATCTCCAGATATTGAGACATTATTCCCTCTGACGTGAAGTTTTACACTTTCTAATCCTTCTATTAGCTTTATGTTTTTATCGCGTTCCCCGAGCAGTACTTTAATTGCAGCATTATCCGGGAAACTCAGCTTTTTAACTGAGTTGTCTTCAGGCTGTGATTTCAAAAATTCCAACCTTCTACATTAAAGTTCCGAGTTCAAAGTTCCGAGTTCAAAGTTCCGAGTTCAAAGTTCCGAGTTCCGAGTTCAAAGTCGACGGTTGTCGGTCACCAGTTCACCGTAAACTGCGATATAACTTCCATACTTCGTTGTGGCCGAAAGGCCATGTGAGTTTTAATAGTTGGAATGCTACCACTGTCAAATTCTGATTGCAACCCCATTTTCATCCTTCGGGTTTTGAGTTCCGAGTTTCGGGCTTTAAACTCTGAACTCTGAACTCTGAACTTTGAACTTTGAACTTTGAACTCGGAAGTTATTCCTGAAGAAACAGATGCGCATATACTTTTGCATTTCCGATCATATTTGAAATCAGGCAGTTTTCATTCGGTTGATGTGCAGTCTGCCCTAATCTTGACCATACAGCTACGGGAAAATCTTCCTTGCGAAAAAAAGCTGCGACAGTTCCACCACCTATTCCTACAGGATAGGCATCAACTCCGTATACATAAGAAACGGCCTTTTGAAGGGAGGTTACAACAGGTGCATCATGGACAGTTGGAGGAGAAGCCTGTGCTTGCTGAACGGCGGTAATTTCGATTGATACCCCGAACTTTTCCTCTATTTCATCAGCCATCGTTCTCGTTTCGGATATTATATCCTTTAATTTGTACTCTGGGAGGATCCTGCTGTCTATATAGAAAACATCCTCACCCGGGATCGTATTAATATTTGGTACATTGGCATCTTTTCTGGTTGGTTCAAAGGTGCTTGTCGAAGGCTGATAAAGATGATCTGATTTATTAAAGATATTGTGGAGGTCAGTTAGCCTTACAACAAGATGGGATGCTGCCGAAAAGGCGTTTTTTCCAAAAGATGGCCTGCTTGCATGGCACTGCTTACCTGTTGTTTTAAAGCGAAGCCAGAGTATACTTTTTTCGGCTACCTCTATCATGTTTCCTTCTTTACTCCCAAAATCCGGAACCACAATTATATCGGTTTTCTTGAAGATACCCTTTTCGTTTTTAAGCAGATGTTCGAGACCGAATTTGCTGGCGGTTTCTTCATCGGCCACGAAAGCCAATCCTATCTCATTTTCAGGGGTTATACCCTCGTCAATAAAAGCCCTGGCTGCAAATAATGACGCTACCAGATCCTGCTGATTATCTTCTGTTCCCCTGCCGAATATTCTTCCATCTTTAACATATCCCTTATAAGGATCTGATTCCCAGAGATTGATTTCCCCCGGAGGAACAATGTCAATATGGGTCAGTATCCAGACTGTTTTTCCCCGATTTTTTCCGGGTATGGTGGTGATAATATTGGGACGAATACCCGATGAAACCCTGACATCTGGGGCATTGTATTCCCTGATATTGCTGAAGCCAAGACCATTGAGACTGCTGATGAGAAACTTTGCCTTCTCATATTCTCCATTCCCCCCATTATCAGGAGCAATGGCCGGAATAGCGGTAAGCTCAATCTGCATCCGGATCATATCATCTTTGTAAGAATCTATTCTGTTTGCTATCCGCTTAAAAACCTTAGTGTCCATTGTGGCTGCCCCCTATTTTGTATACATTTCCAAAAGTGGAAAGTGGTTTATCAAAATCTTTTTCATTTCCAACGACAATTATGGTTGACTGGTCGCGGGAAAGGTATTTTTTTGCAACCCTTTTCAAATCTTTAAAAGTTACTTTTTCTATTTTAGCCGTGTATGTTTTCAGAAAATCCTCAGGCAGATTATTATATCTGATCATCATCTGCTGAATTGCTATTTGATCCGTGGAGTCAAAGGTAAAGATAAAGTTGTTATTAATGGATTTTTTTGCCCATAGGAGTTCGCTTTCAGCCACACGGTTGTTTCTGACATCATTAATGATTGACATGATAAGGGATAAAACCTCTGCAGTAGAGGAGGATTTTGTTATGGCATAGGCACCGAAAACCCCATATTCGCTCCTCCCATTGTAAAAACTTCCGGTGCTGTAGGCAAGGCCTAAATTGTTTCTTACCTCATGGATAATGCGTGATCGGAAGCCTCCACTGCCAAGGATAAAATCGAGGACCGTAAATGGGTAAAAATCAGGATTATTCCTGCCGGGTGTCAGGTGCCCTATGATAATGATTGATTGGGGAACATTTTTATATACGTAATTGATTGATTTATCTTGTTTTAATTGTGGGGGAGGTATCTCTTTAGTCTTTCCCTTTTTATCCCATGCCCCGAAAAATGAATTTATCTTTGATACCGCCTCATCTCTGGTTATATCGCCAACTACGGCCATCATTATATTTCCCGGATAATAGAATTTACCGTGAAATTTAACCAGATCGTCTCTTGTAATTTTTTTGACTGATTCCATGGAGGGCAATCTTCCCCTGGTGTTTCCCCCGTATATTAGTCTTTTAAATTCCCTGAACGCCACCTTTTGAGGCTCGTCCAGTATTCTTCTTAAAGCTTCGATCTTCAAATCTTTTGCCGTCTTGAGTTTTTTATCATCAAAGATTGGATTCATGATGATGTCGGCGAAAATGTCGAGTCCCTCATCGAGGTCTTTTTGGAGTACGGAAAGAGTGGCTGATGCTGACTCCATATCGGTTGAAATACCAATTGTGCCGGCAAAGTATTCAAGCTCTTCGTCAATTTCACCGCCTGTTCTTTTTTTAGTTCCGCCTGTTCTCATCACATCTCCTGTGATTTCGGCGACCCCCTCTTTTCCTTGCGGGTCGTAAATGGAACCGGTTCTGATAACTGCCGATATATTGATGAGGGGAATCTCGCGATCTTCAAGAATGTAAAGGATTATGCCATTTTTAAGCTCCACCCTTTCGGCCTCTGGCGGCGCAAATGTCAGCGGTGGGTATTTTATATCATCTGGATTTATGGGTGGAGTAGGTTCAGCTGAACAGATGCCTGAAATGAGTATGGTAAAGAATATTAATACAGATAAAAAACAGGTTTTCTTTATCTGATAATCCCCCCGTCCCCCCTTAGGGGGGATTATTTTCATTATGCGGCATGTTTTTTTCACTGCTTCTTCCTTTTTAACACGGCAACCGTCCGATTATCACGAATCAGGTATTTTTTTGCCGTTCTCATGATATCCTCAGAGGTAATTTTTTCTATGATCTTGATATGACGGGTTATATATCGAAAATCACCAGCGATTGCTTCAAAATATGACAACCTGCCGGCAAGTCCCGAGTTTGAATTGAGGTCCCTTATAACATTTGCCTTCAGTTGGTTTTTTATCTTTTCAAGCTCCCTTTTGGTCACCGGTTCCCTTTTCAGTTTTTCGAGCTCTTTGTAGATGGCATCCTCCAGTTCAGCGGTCGTATGGGGATATCTCGGTGTCGCAAATATTGTAAACAGATTCGGAAACCGTGCACCCGGAATGCCGTTTGCCGTGTTGGCGCTTTCGGCTATACCTTTCTCCTCGACAAGTACCTTGAAGAGTCTTGATGTCCTTCCACCTGAAAGGATCGAATCGATGACATCAAAGACATAATCATCGAGGGAGGGTAATGTAGGCTTGTGATACCCTATTGTAATGCGGGGATTCGCATCGTATGCCAGTTCAATTCTCCTCTCCCCTTTCTGCCTGGGTTCTTCTGTTATGTGCGAAGGGGGAAGCTTCCTGCCCGGTATTGGACCGAAATATTTTTTTATAATATTAATGGTTACATCAGGCAATATGTCTCCAACTATGGCGATTACAGTGTTATTTGGGGCGTAGTAATATCTGAAAAACTCCTTTGTGTAATTGATGTTCAAAAATTGCATATCCGAAGCCCAGCCAATGACAGGTCTCCTGTATGGGTGTGCCGTGAAGGCCGAGGCAAGAAACTGTTCCATAAGCAATCTGGCAGGGATGGATTCGGTGGTCTGTTTCCTCTCTTCTATGACCACATCCCGCTCGGTGTAGAATTCCCTGAGGACTGGGTTTGTCATCCTGTCAGATTCTATCCTTGCCCAGAGTTCGAGCTTGTTGGAAGGGAGGCTTACGTAATAGGTTGTAAGATCTTGGCCGGTGGAGGCGTTCAGGTTAACTCCTCCATTTTCCGTGTAGAGTCTGCCGATTTCGTTTCCCGCAATCCATTTCTTTCCCCTTTTCTGTAAAATCTCTAATTGCTGTTTCAATTTTTCCAGCTTTTTTTTGTCGGCGGTGTCCCCCTTCAACCTTTCGCTGTCAAAGGCATTTCCTAATGCTGTTATCTCATCGAGGACCTTTTTCTCCTCTTTGAAGTTCTTTGTTCCGATAGTCGTTGTCCCCTTAAACATCATGTGTTCCAGGAGATGGGCGGTGCCTGTTCGGCCGCTTATTTCATCAACGGCGCCTGCTTTGTGCCTTATGTAGAGCGAGACCGTCGGGGCGAGATGTCTTTCAAGCATCAGAACCTTCAGGCCGTTTTCGAGGGAAAATTCCCTGACACTCTTTTCGAGGTCATAGCCGGATGCCGTTGCCGTTAAACTTAAAGATATTAAGATAACAAGCATGAATAAAACCGGCTTGTTACTATTTGTCTGTTTAAATATTGTCATTGCCTTCGTCTACATTTTTTGTTCTTAAGCGGGCAAATATTCTTATAGCAGGGTAGAGCACTCCGACAGCGCTTATCATGATTATCAAGTTTGATGCAAAAAAACAGATAATAAATTGGTGAGGGTTTTTTAAATGGTAAGATGAAATGAGGAGATCAATACCAAACAGAAGAAAAAATAATGAGAGTGCTCCCGTTAAAATCTGTTTTCCCCACCAGTACATTGTCGTTGACCACCTGAGACTCTTGAAAAAGCTCTCGTAAAGTTGCGTATAGCTTTGGTAATATGATTCTGAGAGCGAAAGTTTTGAGCAGCGAAGAATCATATTTTTAAAACTCTCGTCATGTTAATCGGTTTGCCCGTATCGTGCAAGAGTTAAATATTGACACTTACATTTCAGTTTCCTATACTCTTTTTTGGGGAGGGTGTGAGATGAGCAAATCTATTCCAAAGACCAAGATTGTCTGTACTATCGGTCCGGCCAGTGAATCGCCGGAAGTCATTCGGAAATTAATTCAAAATGGCATGAGTGTAGCCAGGCTAAACTTTTCTCATGGAAGCTTGAGCGGGCATGGGAAAAAAATTCATACTATCAGAAATGTTTCCGATGAGCTTGGCAGACCCGTTGCCATATTACAGGACCTTGCAGGGACAAAGATAAGGGTAGGAGATATTCCGGACCCCGGGGTGAGGCTTGAGGCGGGAGAGACCTTTATCTTGACCACACAGAACATAGAAGGTACGAGTGAAAGGGTATCAGTATCCTGTCCGGACCTGTGCGAAGCAGTGAAGAAGGGGGACACGATATTACTTGCCGACGGTTTTATGGAACTGAAGGTTGTAGGCGTGAGGGACTCCGAGGTCGAATGTGAGGTAATTACAGGGGGCGTCCTTACCTCTCATAAAGGGATTAATTTACCGGCGGGGACAATTCGAACTCCTTCCATTACTGACAAGGACCATAAAGACCTTCTTTTTGGCTTGAGAAACGGGGTCGATTATGTGGCCCTATCCTTTGTCAGGACTGTGGGCGACATCCTGAAGGTTAAAAAAATCATTCAAGGGGAGGGGAAGGATACGCCGGTCATTGCGAAGATTGAAAAACATGAAGCTATCAAGAATATTGAAGAGATTATGGAAGCTTCTGATGGTGTTATGGTGGCGCGCGGTGACCTTGGCGTGGAAATCCCTCTTGAGCAAGTGCCCGGCATTCAGAAAATGCTGATTCAGCGTGCAAATACTCTGGGTAAACCGGTTATAACCGCAACCCAGATGCTCGGGTCGATGGTTTCTTCTCCCCGGCCTACAAGAGCTGAGGCCACAGACGTGGCCAATGCGGTCCTCGATGGGACCGATGCAGTCATGCTTTCCGAGGAAACAGCCATGGGAAGATATCCTGTGGAGGCCGTTGGGTTTATGGCTCGCATCATTGAGAGCGCAGAGAAGAACTACCCTCATGATCGATATTTACGGCTGATACCGGAAAAGGATATTTCAGATTCTGTCGCTCACGCTTCCTGCGATTTAATGGACCACCTTGATGCCTCTGCCATTGTAGCGCCAACTCAGTCGGGCAAGACGGCCGAACATATCTCCAGATTCAGACCCAGGAAATCTATTATTGCACTTTCACCTAACCTGCTGACGGTGCGGCGGCTCGCCCTTTTCTGGGGATGTCTTCCCCGTCTGGTGACGGACCTCAGGGATACGGACGATATGATTGAGAAGGCCGCTATAGCTGCCCTTAAGACGGGTTATGTGTCAAAAGGCGATTTAGTGATCATAACGGCAGGGCACCCGGTATGGGTAGCTGGAACCACCAATATGGTTCGGGTAAAAAGACTTTAATCCACAGATTTCGCCCCAGAGAAATAGGCTACCGGGAGTTTGGGGGAGTTTGGGGTCAGCCCTTGACATTGGACAAATTGCCCGCTGAGGGTTAAGACAATCTATGATTTCTATCTTTGTCCAATGTCAAGGGCTGACCCCTCTTTTTTCGGAGAAGTCCTGGCGAGTACCTTCAATTCCCTGTACATTTCATAAGTTAATTTTTCCCCCTGACATGGGAGAATGGAATTGTTATGGTAAAGGGGTTCTTCACTGATATTGTAAGGCGATTCCTTCACCGATTCTTCCCAGATAAGAATTCCAGGGATAGGAGAAAATTCCGCTATAATCGGCCTTGCCCCGCATGATTTGACAAGGTTGATACTTTCACGTACTTCGGAAGCGGTCTGCCCCGGTAATCCGCAGAGAACATATATTCCGATGTCACTGAACCGATAACCCGCTCTTTTGAGGTGAATTACTGCATTCCTCAATTCTTCATTGGTGATCTTTCCACCCGTCTCCATCTGCCTTTTTACACTTGAAGTCTCAAGACCAAAACGGATCGTTTTAAATCCTGTACGGAACATCAGATTGCTAATTTCCTCAGTAATTTCTCTAAGGTGGAGACCATTGGGACAATGAAAACTGCACATTAACTTCCTCTTTGCTATCTCTTTTAACATAGTGATGGCTCTTTCATCAGAACCGACAAGAAGTGCGTCATCATAAAAAGAGAAGTTTGTGATGCCATAGTGTTTATTCCAGTGCTCTATTTCGTCGACAACCTTGATTGGATCTCTTTTCCTGAAGCCGCTGTTCAGAATATGGGACGCACAGTAGGTGCACCTGTAAGGGCATCCCTTTGAGGTAAGAATGGGGACCTGGTTTTTATCCGGCATAAGATCAAAGGCGGGGTAGGGGTAGGAATCGAGGTCATTTACATCTACAGTGAACTGGGGATCGTCACCGAAAATATCCTTCAAGAGAGCGGGAATACTCCTTTCGCCTTCGCCGGTTACTGTAAAGTCTGCGCCCGAATTTTCAGATGCATGTGACGGACAGAGAGTAACATAGTTTCCCCCCAGAACTATCGGTATGCCTGGAAGGGTTTCACGTATGATATGTATTGCCTCAAAAACTCCGGGATACCAGTAAGTCATCATAGAGGTGATAAATATCAGGTCGGGCCTTCTTGTTTTGAGAAGTTCTTTTATGAAAATTTGAGGGGTTATGCCGTATCTGTTATACCTTTTTGGTATGTCTGTAAGCGGTTCAGGCCTCGGGATGCTTTCCTTTGGGTACTTGCCATTGCCACAGGGTTTTCTCTTCGGTGGTTTGATATGGGCCTCATGCTTCATTTCCGGATGTGCCGGATTCAGACAGTCGATGAGATGGACGTCATGTCCGTTTTTTCTCAGTAAACCGGCTATGTAGAGAAGACCGAGCGGTTTTATCCAGAAATCATAAGCGGCAAAGTCGTATATCCAGGGATTAATTAAAAGAAAGTTTCTCTTCATGATACAAATTCACTATACTAAAAAATTTTACATAATCGAGCTTGCCCAAAATCCACCGCCTAATTTTACGAATTCCTTTAGTAATAAGGTCTTGCAGTAATTTTGCTTGCACCTGAGTACTACAAATAAAACATTATAAACCTATGTTTCTCAAGGGTTCTCCGATTTTGATGGTGAATCAGGGTTGCAATCTGTACTTGACTTTTGGGATTTTTATGTTAATTTTAATCAATTATTTTGTCTACCTTTATTTAAAGGAGCTGAAATGGCAGAAAATGATTATACCCTCCTTATTATACCCCGGAAGAAAAGTTCGGTTAAGAAAGTAAATATCTCAGGCTTTTTTGTCAAATTTATCTCCTTTTTAGTTATTGCTGTTTTTCTCTCTGCCGCATATTTTTCATACGATTATATCATGATCAAAAGAAAAGAAGGTGAACTTGCCGGTTTGAAGCGGTTGACTATGGTTCAGAGGGAACAGATCGATTTATTGGTCGGCAAGATCGACGAATTTGACAGGAAAATGGCGGATCTCCAGCGATTTGATAAGAAAATAAGGATTATGACCAATCTTGAGAGAGGTACTGATAATGATCAGATCCTTGGAGTGGGTGGACCGATACCTGAGGAAAACAATACAGGATCTCAGGAGATTCTTATCGGAAATATTCGCAAGAACATCGACAAACTTCTGGAAGATGCCACATCCCGGGAAAAGAGTTTTAAAGAATTATTAGAATTTTTGGAGAAACAGAAATCCATACTTGCTTCTACCCCATCTATCTGGCCGGTTATGGGTTGGGTGACTTCGGAGTTCGGGTATAGAATTTCTGCGTTTACCGGAAAGAGAGAGTTTCATAGAGGGATAGACATTGCGGCGAAAGTGGGAAAAGAGGTAGTAGCGCCGGCTGACGGTATTGTGGTGGATGCGTATAGAGAACCTGGTATGGGAAATACGGTAAAAATAAATCACAGGAATGGGATAACTACCTACTATGGTCATCTCATGAAAGTTGCTGTCAAAAAAGGGAAAAGAGTTAAGAGGGGCGATGTTATAGGTTATATCGGTAACTCCGGGCGAAGCACGGGTCCGCATCTTCATTATAGCGTTTTTCTTAATGGTGTTCCTGTAAATCCCGGGAGGTATCTATTTTAACCAATATAAAAAGAGAGAAGACAGGAGTCAGAATTCAGAAGAAATTAGGAATTATGTAATTAAAAATGATTAGGTTTATTCTGACTCCTGATTCCTGGATCCTATTTTTATAATCCCGGTATTTTATTGCCGGGTTTTTTTTGAAGAAGGATACTTATGCTAAGTTCAATATTGAAAAAGGTCGTTGGGAGTAAGAACGACAGGGAATTGAAGAGGTTATCTTTGATTCTTGAGTGTATAAATGACCTTGAACCTTCTATGAAAGCTCTTAGCGATTCCGAACTTCAAGCCCAAACCGGATACTTTAAGGAGAACCTTGAAAGGGGAGCGGGGCTTGATGATATTTTGGTAGAGGCCTTTGCCGTTGTCAGAGAGGCAGCGAGAAGAACGTTGATGATGAGACCCTTTGACGTTCAGGTAATCGGTGGACTTGTCCTGCATGAGGGAAAGATTGCAGAGATGAAAACCGGAGAAGGAAAGACTTTGGCTGCAACTATGCCCGTATATCTGAATGCTCTAACAGGCCGTGGTGTCCATCTTATTACGGTTAACGATTACTTGGCCAGGAGAGATGCCGAATGGATGGGGCCTGTCTATAAACTTCTCGGTCTTTCGGTGGGGGTGATTATCCATGGCATGGATGATGATGAAAGGCGAGCCGCATACAATTCGGATATCACTTATGGTACGAATAATGAGTTCGGCTTCGACTATCTTAGGGATAACATGAAGTTCAATCTCGAAAATTATGTGCAGAGAGAGTTTCATTACGCAATTGTTGATGAGGTGGACAGTATATTAGTTGATGAAGCAAGGACACCACTTATAATATCCGGCCCCTCGGAGGATTCTACCGACCTGTATTACAGGATTAACCAGATGATTCCCAGGCTTAAAAAGGAACGGGATTACACCATAGATGAAAAGAGCAGAACGGTTGTCCTGACCGAGGATGGAGTGGCAAATGCCGAGAAGTATCTCAAAGTTCAGAATCTCTTTGAACCGAAAAACATTGAGATACTCCACCATGTTAACCAGGCGCTGAAAGCCCATACCCTCTTTAAAAAAGATGTCGACTACCTGGTGAGGGATGGGGAGGTCCTCATCGTTGATGAATTTACTGGCAGAGTCATGCCGGGGAGAAGATACAGTGACGGCCTCCACCAGGCACTGGAAGCGAAGGAAAGGGTAAAGATAGAGGGTGAAAACCAGACGCTCGCATCGATTACCTTTCAGAATTACTTCAGGATATACGAAAAACTGGCCGGTATGACCGGTACTGCGGATACTGAGGCTGCTGAGTTCAAGGAGATATATAATCTGGATGTTATTGTTACTCCTACCAATATGCCTATGATAAGGATTGACCATGCAGATGTTATCTATAAAACGGAAAAGGAAAAGTTCGATGCCGTTATAGAAGAGATAAAGGAGTTAAACAGGATTGGCAGACCGGTCTTGGTCGGGACGATATCTATTGAAAAGTCCGAGCTTCTGGGTAAGTACTTGACGAGAGCAGGCGTAAAACACCACGTACTCAATGCAAAAAATCATGAAAAAGAAGCCGAAATAGTTGCTCAGGCCGGTCAACCTGTGGCTGTGACTATATCTACCAGCATGGCTGGAAGAGGAACCGATATAAAATTGGGGGAGGGAATTGCTGCGCTCGGTGGACTTCACATACTGGGGACGGAGAGGCATGAAAGTCGACGGATCGATAACCAGCTCAGGGGGCGATCGGGGAGGCAGGGTGATGGAGGATCGTCACGATTTTATCTTTCCCTGGAGGACGATCTTCTCCGCATATTCGGCGCCGAGAGAATTTCATCCGTGATGGACAAAATTGGCATTGAAGAGGGGCAGCCGATTGAGCATAATCTTATTTCAAAAGCGATTGAAAATGCACAGAAAAAGGTTGAAGGACAGAATTTTGATATCCGAAAGCACCTCCTTGAATATGATGATGTGATGAACAGACAGAGGGAAGTCATATATGATCAGCGTAAGAATATCCTGAAGGGTGAGGAGCTGTGGTCAAATATTGATAATATGCTGGAAGAAGTTGTTGGCAATATCCTGGATGAGTATATTGATGAAAAACTTCACCCCGAAGAATGGAACCTCAAGGGTCTTGATGACAGGATTTACAAACAATTTTCTTTAAAATTTAACTTCAGCGAGTCAAATCGTGATGATATTAATAGGGAAACCGTTGAGGAAAAGATAATTTCAGGGGCCAGGGATCTGCTTCGTGACAAGGAAAAAGACTTCGGCGAGTCGATTATGGATTATCTTATGAAGGTTATAATGCTCCAGTCGGTGGATACGCACTGGAAGGATCACTTGCTGGGTATGGATCACCTCAAAGAGGGTATCGGCTTGAGAGGATACGGACAGAAAGATCCCAAAAGAGAATATCAGATAGAAGGGTATGACATGTTTAGCAATATGGTCTACCGGATTAAGGAAGATACCCTTGAGAAATTGTGTATGGTTCAGATTCAGAAGGAAGAAGAAATAAAACGGATACATGCGCCGTCAACCGATAAGTATGTCTTAAGTCATGGGGATGATGCAGGTGTATCAAAGACCGTAAAAAGAGAAAGTGAAAAGATCGGAAGAAACTCTCCCTGCCCCTGCGGCAGCGGAAAGAAGTATAAGAAATGTTGTGGAAAGTGAGAATCTTTATTCTCGACAACTGTGTTTTTTGCGTAGATATTGGTACCAGTTCAAGCAGCAAGATTTGATGTGCTCGTAAAAAGTCTTTTTTTGTCACCCTGAATTTATTTCAGGGTCTCTAACTTACTGAGATAATTAGATGCTGAAACAAGTTCAGCATGACAAATGGTGCAGTTTATGACTTTTTACGAGACCATCAAGATTTAGTTAAGAGTGTAAAGTGAGCTAAAGTGCCTAAAGTTAAAAAATGCGCTTTCAGCGTAGCCTGTTTCGAATTTGACCGCGCCGAAGGCGTGTACATTAACTTTAGCTCACTTTAGGCACTTCAAACTTTAGGCACTTCAAACTTTAGGCACTTTTGGGGTTGCGGCTTTGCCGCCTTAGGGGGTTTTATGGTTCTGGATAAGAAGGACTTGATAGTTCCCGGATTTCTTGCGAATGGGATTGACGTTGGGATCAAAGCCGATGGCGGGAAAGACCTTTCCTTGATCTTTTCCGAGGTTCCGGCGGTGGCAGCAGGGGTGTTTACTAAAAATCTCTTTAAGGCAGCACCGGTTATTCTTGATATGGAAAGGATAAAAAAGGGGGTTGCTCAGGCTATTGTTGCTAACAGCGGCAATGCGAATGCTGCCACAGGAGACAGGGGATATAAAGACGCTCTTGCAATGTCGGAAGCTGTTTCCGGGAAATTGAATATAAAGGATGATCTGGTTTTAGTTGCTTCTACGGGTATTATTGGTCAGAATCTTCCGATAAAGAAAATTAAAGATGGGGTTGACAGACTGGTTGAAGGATTGAGTCCTGAGAGAATTTTAAGCGCCGAGGAAGCAATTATGACAACCGATACGTTTCCCAAGATTGAATATCGTAAGGGGCAGATCGATTCAAAAGAAGTTACCATCTGCGGAATAGCCAAAGGGGCTGGAATGATAGAACCCAATATGGCCACCACGCTTTCATTTATAATGACGGATGCAAATATAAGTAAGCGTTGTCTTAAGTCTCTTTTCAAGCAGGCGGTAAATTGCAGTTTCAATTCTATTACGGTTGATGGATGCATGAGCACAAATGATACAGCCATAATATTAGCCAATGGTGTTGCCGGGAACAAACAGATTGCCGGGCCGTCAAAGAATCTGACGATCTTTAAAGAAATGCTTTTTGATTTAATGGTTGGTTTATCAAAGTCTGTCGTCAGGGATGGTGAAGGGGCAACAAAATTGATCGAAATTGTGGTTGACGGTGCAAAAACACTTCAAGATGCGAAGAAAATTGCATATGGTATTGCCAGGTCTAATCTGGTGAAGACGGCATTTTTCGGGGAGGATCCCAACTGGGGAAGAATTGTATCCGCCATAGGTGCATCCGGTGTAGAGCTGCCAACCGGTAAAATGGAACTAAGTATTGGAGGGGTTCCTGTCTTCGCTGGTGGGAAGGGGGCAGGGGTCGGTGAAAAGAGGCTGATAAAAATAATGGGGGATGATCATATCAGGATAGTCGTAAAACTGGGCATGGGCAGTAATTCCGTTCGTATATATACAACTGACCTTTCGTATGATTATGTTAAGATCAATGCGCACTATCGAACGTAAAATCAGTTTCAAGTTCAAAGTTCAAAGTTTAAGGTTTAAAGTTGACGATTTTGAAAAGTATAAATGGCATGTCGTTACAGTAAGCTGAAACTTTAAACTTAAAACTTCAAACTGATGTCGGTGGCTTTTTCCCTTGATAATATATAATGTTTATGTTATCTGCCACCAACGTATTACACACACCCTCTGATTGTTTGAGTGTTGCTTTTTAAAAAGTTCTCGGGCAAGAGGATGGGGGTGGAGGAGAAGAGACTTTTGAGAAAGGTCTCGAAAAAACAATTAAAAGGAGTTGTTATATTATGGGATATGTTTCAATGAAGCAGTTGCTTGAGTCGGGGGTTCATTTTGGTCATCAGACAAATAAGTGGAACCCTAAAATGAAGCCCTACATATTTGGGGCAAGGAACGGTATTTACATCATCGATCTTCAACAGACTGTAGAAATGTTTAAGATTGCTTATCGCTTTGTCGTTGATCTGGTGGCTGAAGGTGGAGAAATTCTATTTGTCGGTACGAAGAGACAAGGTCAGGAATCGATCAGGGAAGAAGCGGAAAGATGCGGTATGCCGTATGTCAACCAGAGGTGGCTGGGAGGAATGCTCACCAACTTTAATACCATTAAGAAGAGTGTTGACAGATTAAATACTCTGGACAGGATGTTTGAGGATGAAAGTTTAAACACTTTTCTTAAGAAAGAGGTGCTGAAACTTCAAAAAGAACGGGATAAGCTTGAAAAAGTTCTGGGCAGTGTAAGAAATATGGAAGGACCGCCTAAAGGAGTTTTTATTGTTGATCCCAAGAAAGAACATATTGCGGTAAATGAGGCAAGAAAATTAAAGATTCCTATAGTAGCCATAGTTGATACAAATTGCGATCCGAACGAGATAGATTATATTATTCCAGGGAACGATGACGCAATAAGGGCTATAAAATTATTTTCTTCAAAGATCGCAGATGCTGTAATTGAAGGCAAGAAAAAGTTTGAGGAGCGTTTGCAGGCGGAAAGTGACAAGGAATTGACGGAAGAGGTTAAAGAGGAATATGGTCTTGAGTTAGATGTTCCGGAGAGTATTGAAACTAAAGATGAAGGCCTTGATATAGAAGAGCCTACTGCAACTGATATTGATGAGACTTTAAGTGAGAAAACTGGGGAGGAGGAGTAAAATTGGGTATCTCAGCATCTATGGTAAAGGAATTGAGGGTAAAAACCGGCACGGGCATGATGGATTGCAAGAAAGCGTTGACTGAATGTGATGGTGACTTTGAAAAGGCAATTGAATATTTAAGGAAAAAAGGTATGTCAGCAGCTGCTAAGAGGTCTTCAAAGGTGACCAAGGATGGAGTTGTTACCTCTTATATTCATATGAGAGGGAGGATAGGCGTAATGGTCGAGATTAATTGCGAGACGGACTTTGTTGCCAAGACGGAGGCTTTCCAGATACTTGCAAAAGATATCGCTATGCATGTTGCGGCTGCAAATCCTCTTTATTTAAACCCGGAGAATATACCTGAAAATATATTGGAAAAAGAAAAAGAGATTTATAAAAGTCAGGCGTTAGCTGAAGGGAAACCGGAAAAAATAATTGATAGAATAATCGAAGGTAAGCTTAAAAAGTACTACGAGGACGTGTGTCTTTTAGAACAGAAGTTTGTCAAAGATACTGATGTTAGCGTGGGAGCACTTGTTAAGAATATGATTGCCAAGACCGGTGAAAATATTATAGTAAAAAGATTTACCAGATTCCAGCTGGGTGAGGAAGTATAGCAAGCATTCAGCTATCAGAGTCTTTATTCTCAACAACTGCGTTTTTTGCGCAGATGTTGGTACCAGTTCAAGCAGCAAGATTTAGTTAAGAGTGTAAAGTGAACTAAAGTGCCTAAAGTTGACACGTTCGTAAAAAGTCAGTTTTCTTCGCTCAGAACCATTTTGGGGATGCTGACATTGCCTGGCTAAAAATCTAAAAACTCGTGCTAATACACTCAAACAATTAGATTTTTTAACGCCAGACACTGCCACCATCTTTTCCCCAAAATGCTTAGATTCGCTATGAAAAGACTTTTCACGAGTGCATCAAAGTTGAAAAATGCGCTTTCAGTGCATCCTGTTTCGAATTTGACCGCGCCGAAGGCGTGTACATTAACTTTAGCTCACTTTAGGCACTTCAAACTTTAGGCACTTTTGGGGTTGCGGCTTTGCCGCTTTAGGAGTTAAGTGGATAAACCAGTTTATAAAAGGGTTCTTCTGAAATTGAGCGGGGAAGCTCTCGTAGGTCAGGGTTCCTTCGGGATTAGTCCCGATGTCGTCAGGTTTATTGCAGAAGAAATCAAAGAAGTTGTAAACTTGGGTGTTCAGTTAGGCGTTGTTGTTGGCGGAGGAAACATATTTCGTGGAGTGGAAGCGGATGCCATGGGTATAGACAGGACGTCTGCAGACTATATGGGTATGATTGCTACGGTAATAAATAGTCTTGCTTTGCAGAGCGCCCTTGAAAATATCGGAGTTGAAACAAGGGTTCAATCCGCCATTGAGATGAAAGAAGTTGCAGAACCGTATATAAAAAGGAAGGCGTTGCGGCATTTAGAGAAGGGCAGGGTGGTAATATTTGCCGCCGGCACAGGAAACCCTTATTTTACGACGGATACCGCGGCATCGTTGCGGGCCATGGAAATACAGGCCGATGTTATCCTGAAGGCTACCAAAGTGGACGGGGTATATGATAAGGATCCCGTTGTATTTGACAACGCAAAGATGTTTAGTAAAATAACCTACTTGGAAGTCCTGAACAGAAACCTTAAGGTGATGGATTCGACCGCTATAACGCTTTGCAGGGACAACGATCTTCCTATTGTGGTATTTAATCTTGGAGAAAAAGGAAATATCAAGAATGTAGTTGTCGGACGGTCAATAGGAACAGTAGTGGAGGGTTGAGAAATGAAGGATCTGATTTTGGATGAGTTAAGGGATAATATGGAAGAAGGCATAAGGTCTTTTGAAAGATCCTTGAACAAAGTGAGAACCGGAAGGGCTTCTCTTTCTCTTCTTGATGGAATCAAGGTTGATTACTATGGGACACCTACACCGATAAATCAGGTGGCCACACTTTCCACTCCTGAAAGCCGTCTTATATTGATTTCTCCCTGGGATAAAAATGCGATAGGATATATTGAGAAAGCTATACAAAAATCTGATCTTGGATTGATGCCGGGCAATGACGGGAATGTGGTACGTATAGCCATACCTCCCCTTACGGAAGAGAGCAGGAAAGAGATTGTAAAAGCTGTAAAAAAGATGGGTGAGGAGAGCAGGATAAGGTTGAGAAATGCAAGGAGGGATACAAACAATCAATTCAAGACTCTGCAAAAAGACAGCGAAATATCAGAAGACGATTTGTACACATATCAGGATGAAGTACAGAAAGTTACCGATAAATATATGAAGAAGATAGACACCATTGTTGCTGCCAAAGAGAAGGAAATCATGGAAATATAAAAAAGTTCCTCCTGTAGTTTTGTCATAAGTCCTACCGATTTCATATACTTTTGGTCAGAATGAAACATGAAAAGAGAATTCAGTATTCAGTATTTGGAAGACAACCAAAGTGGTTTCACACCGTTAAATAAGTGGTTATTGGCATAATGCCTCGGTATGTCTTTGTATTTTACGGGAGTTGTTTGCAATCTCTTTATTCTGACTACTGGCTCCTGACTTCTGAATCCTCTATTTTCATGCAAAGATGAACATGAAGAGAATTGACAATACCAACCTTCCTCAACATATAGCCATCATTATGGATGGTAATGGGAGGTGGGCTAAAATAAATTCCAAGTCAAGAATGGACGGGCACAGGAAAGGTGCCGATTCGGTGAGGGATATCGTAGAGGCCTGCCGGGAAATAGGTATAGGTTATCTTACCCTTTATGCCTTTTCCACCGAGAACTGGCTTCGCCCCGCCGTAGAGGTGCGGGCGTTAATGAACTTGCTTGAAAAATTCCTCCGTTCAGAACTTCAGAAGATGCTTGAAAATGACATAAAATTGATGACCATAGGTAATACTGAGATGCTTCCCAAGACGGTAAAGAAAATTCTTCGGGAAACCATTGAAAAAACCTCCAACAATAAGGGTATGATACTCAATTTGGCCCTGAGTTACGGTGGCCGAGATGAAATTGTTGAGGCGGTGAAGAAGATATTAAAAGATAGCAAGGCCGGTAATATAACAGATATGGACATTAGCAAGGATGTATTTTCAGGCTACCTGTATACCGCTGGTATGCCGGAGCCGGATTTGCTTATCAGAACAGGTGAAGAATATAGATTAAGCAATTTCCTCCTATGGCAGATGGCTTATACAGAATTTTATTTTACGGATGTTCTATGGCCGGATTTTCGCAGAGAAAATCTCATTGAAGCCATTGCAGACTACCAGGAGAGGGAGAGAAGATTCGGTAAGACGAGCGAACAACTATTGTAATGATTTAACCGTCAGCAATTGAATGTTATGAATTCTCATATCAAGCGATGGATTACAGGAATTATAGCACTGCCTACCATATTTGCCGTTCTAATTTACGGTTCAGAGATGGCATTTACGGCACTTGTTGTATTGCTTGTACTGGGAGCTGTAACAGAGTACAACAACATGGTTTTTGCGGAGGGGTTATATTGGGAAAAGGGGGAAGGTTTGGTGATAGGTGTGTTGATACCCCTTGCAGCATATCTTGGAGGCATTCACCTTGAGCTTGCCGTAGTAACATTCTCCTTAATTATAATATTCCTTCTTTTTCTCTTAAGGTTTAAAGGTGGTTCAATAAGCATAGCCGCTCCTGGTAAGGTTGTATTCGGTTTTATATACATCCCGCTGATGATGTCGTATCTAATACTCATGCGGGGTTTGGAAGAGGGGACAGTATGGATATTTTTTACTTTAGTTCTCGCATTTTCCGGTGATATATCGGCTTTTTACGTGGGAAAATCTATTGGTAAAAGGAAATTGTTGCCGGATGTAAGCTCGGGAAAGACAGTTGAAGGAACGATAGGGCTGTTAGGCGGAAGTATCGCAGGATGTGTTATATTTAAGTTTTTGTTTTTCCCTGCACTTTCTCTTGTTCACGCGATATTGCTGGGTCTTGTCGGGAGTGTCCTGGGACAGTTGGGGGATCTGTGTGAATCTACAATTAAGAGGGCCTCAGGTGTGAAGGATTCAGGGTTTTTACTGCCGGGACATGGTGGAATATTGGATCGGCTGGACAGTCTTCTCTTTATTGTTCCTTTTGTTTATTATTATAATATGTTCGTAATCAAATGAAAAATATATCGATTCTTGGGTCAACAGGTTCCATTGGTGTAAACACACTTGATGTAATAGGCAGCAACCCTTCCATATTTAAAGTTGTAGCCCTCTCAGCCGGCAGCAATATCACCCTTTTAAAAAAACAAATTGAAAAATTCAGACCCAAAGTAGTTTCGGTTATAGACGATAATTATGCTTGCCTGCTCAAGGAAATGCTTGACTTTCCTTCCAGGATAAAGGTTCTTTGCGGGGTTGATGGATACAGGGAAATTGCTTCTGTAAAAGAGGCTGACATGGTGGTTTCAGCTATAGTTGGAGCAGCAGGGCTTCTTCCAACTATGGAGGCGATTTATGCGGGGAAAAATATAGCTCTTGCCAATAAAGAAACCATGGTTATGGCTGGGAGTCTCGTTGTTGAAGAGGCCGCATCGAAGGGAGTTGCAATATTGCCTGTTGACAGTGAGCACAATGCCATTTTTCAATGCCTGGCAGGTAGCAGGCAGGAGGATATAAAAAGAATTATTCTTACGGCATCCGGGGGACCTTTTCTTAACGTGTCCGGGGAGGAGCTTTTGAAAGTCAAACCTGCCGATGCACTGAAACATCCCCGATGGGAGATGGGGAAAAAGATTACCATAGATTCTGCGTCGATGATGAATAAGGGACTTGAAGTTATCGAAGCAAGATGGCTTTTTGACGTTGATATTAATAAAATTGATGTACATATTCATCCTCAAAGCGTGATCCATTCCATGGTGGAATTTATAGATGGTTCTGTTATTGCTCAATTAGGTGTTGCCGATATGAGGGGTCCGATATCCTATGCGCTCTCTTATCCGGAAAGGCTTTCGAGAACGAACTATCCCCCGTTAGACCTTCTGAAGATGGGAACACTGGAATTGCTCCCTCCCGATTTTGAAAAGTTTCCCAATCTGAGACTTGCGTATCTTGCCGGAACACAGGGAGGGACAATGCCGGCAGTACTTAATGCCTCAAATGAAGTGGCTGTTGAGGCATTTATTGCAGAGGAAATAAGGTTTGTGGATATACCGACAGTGGTACGAGAGACCCTCTCCTTGCATCGGAAAAAAGAGATTTCGTCCATAGAAGATGTTTTAGAAGCAGACAGGTGGGCACGGGATAAGGCGGCGAAAATAATAAATACTTTAAAGGAATAGGTGCTTGGTTAGTATAAATATAATATCAGTAATCATCCTTCTGGGAATATTAGTCTTTGTTCATGAGTTAGGTCATTTTCTCGTGGCCAAGTGGGCAGGGGTTGGTGTGTTAAAGTTTTCTCTCGGATTTGGGCCAAAGCTGGTCGGGAAAAAGATCGGTGAAACGGAATATATTATTTCAATGATACCTCTTGGCGGCTATGTAAAACTTCTGGGGGAGTCATCAGATGATCAATTGTCGGAGGATGATGAAAAAAGATCTTTCCTGAGACAACATGTACTGAGGAGGATAGGAATCGTTGCGGCGGGACCTGTCTTCAATTTCCTTTTTGCTATAATAGTGTTCGCCATCGTTTACATGGTCGGAGTCCCAGTTCTCACCCCGGAAGTCGGTGATGTTCAAAAGGGGTCTCCTGCCTTTCAAGCGGGGATCAAAGGGGGAGACATCATATTAGCCATTAACGGTGAGGATGTCTCGGACTGGGGTGAGCTTGCCGGCATTATCGTTAATAGTGAAGGGCGTGAACTGGAGATAAGAGTAGAGAGAAATAGAAAGATAGAAGATTTTAGATTAAAGGCAGAACTGATAAGATCAGAAAATATTTTTGGTGAGAAGGTTGATTCATATAAAATAGGAATAAAGGCTTCTTCGCATACCATAATTGAACGGTTAAATCCTTTCAGTGCATTGTGGGCCGGAATTGAACAGACATGGTATATTACAAAGATTACACTGATTAGTATTGTAAAAATGGTTGAGGGTAAACTTTCGGCCAAAACATTGGGTGGTCCTATACTGATTGCACAGATGGCAGGGGCACGTGCCCAGGAAGGAATAATTCCGTTTATATTTTTTATGGCTCTGCTCAGTATAAATCTTGGAATAATCAATCTCTTTCCCGTTCCCCTTCTTGATGGAGGGCATCTTTTATTCTTCATTATTGAGCTGATATCGGGCAGGGAAGTAAATGTTAAATGGAGAGAGATGGCACAGCAGATAGGATTTGCTCTGTTGATAATGTTGATGATATTTGTTTTTTATAATGATATTGTGAGGATATTTGGACAGTAGACAGGCAGCGGTCAGTTTTCAGTAGAAACAAAAAATCAGGCGAAAGGCTTTTATCGTGCCGGTGGTCCGCTTAACACTTAAAAAGTCCAAAAGAAAAAAGTATTTGCGTTGTGATATTTTAACATAAATAGTATGTTGACATTAGCGGTTGATACATCTACACAAAGTGGAAGCGTTGCACTTCTGAACAGTGATTCTGTCCTGGCTGAGTGTCTGATAAATGTAGGCATAAATCACTCGGAAACGCTTCTGCCCGCAATAGAGAGAATACTTTCAGTTGCGGGGACAGAGATAGCGGAGGTAGATTTATTTGCATTGACGGTAGGCCCCGGTTCATTTACAGGGCTCCGTGTGGGTGTAAGTACGGTTAAAGGGCTTGCCCTTGCTGCAGACAAACCGGTTGTCGGAGTATCCTCTATAGATGCCCTTGCTTTGAACGTTGCTAACTCGACGATCACAATCTGTCCCATGTTAGATGCCAGAAAAAAAGAGGTATACACTGCACTTTACAGATCCCGAAGAAGAGGCATGCCGGAAAAGATAGTGGGAGAAATGATTGTTGATCCCGAGACATTTTTGAAGGGCATTGATGAGGAGGTTATATTTCTTGGTGATGGCGCAATAAACTACTGTGGGCTTATCAAGGAAATTTTGCCTGACAAATCGTATTTTGCATTATCACACCTTCAATATATAAAGGCTTCTACGGTAGGCCTTTTAGGAATGAATAAATTTATTGAGGGAGATGTCCTGGATATAATGACTTTTATCCCTCAATATCTTCGCCTCTCTGAGGCAGAAATGAAAAGGGTTGCAGGTAAATAGGGGGCCGATTTTCAAAGCCCGTACAGCGCTCTTAAACTAAACCTATTTTGCTGGGAGGGCAGTGATTTATGGAAAAAGTAGAAGAGGATTTGATAGCAAGGTATATTGATCAAGACGAAGAGTTAAAAAAGTTTGTGGAAGATCATGGAAAGCTTGAAGCTATCCTGGAAGATTTTAACAGAAGACTCCATCTCACACCAGAAGAGGAGATGGAAAAAAAGGAAATTCAGAAAACGAAACTCAGGGGCAAGGATAAGATTTTTAAAATCTTGTCACAATATCGTGAGGCCTGAAGTTGGTAAAATTATGGATTATAGTAATCGCATAGCTCGTGAAGGGTTAATCTTTATCCTGCCCCTTGTAATCACAACGATTATTCTGGGGGCTGTAGGAATGTATTGGTGGACAGCTTTCTTCTTTATTGCTTCTTCATTTGTCATCTGGTTTTTCCGTGATCCGAAAAGAAACATTCCCGAGGGGGGGAAAGAGGTTATATCACCAGCCGATGGAAGAGTTATCAGAATAGAAGAAATCAGGGAAGATACCATATTAAAGGGCAGATTTAAGAAAATAAGCATATTTATGAGTGTCTTCAATGTTCATGTAAACAGGATACCCTGTTCCGGCAGGGTGGAGAGTATTCTATACAGAAAGGGCAAGTTTTTTTCTGCTAATCTGGATAAAGCTTCGTCTCTCAATGAAAAAAACTCAGTACTTGTTAAGACTGATGATGGGCAGGAAATTCTTGTCGTTCAAATAGCAGGGCTGATAGCCAGGAGAATTGTCTGCCGGATAAAAGAGGGGATGAATGTTACAAAAGGGCAGCGTTTCGGTCTTATCCGTTTTGGGTCGAGACTCGAAGTTTTTCTTCCCCTTGATTCAACCATTTCAGTAAAAGTGGGAGACAGGGTCAAGGGTGGCGAGACGCCGATTGGATATCTGACATGAACAAGAAAAGAATTAAGAAAGATAACATGAAAAAAGGGATTTATATCCTGCCGAACCTCTTTACCACGGCCAGTCTTTTTTTTGGATTTTATGCGATAGTCTTTTCGATGAGAGAAGATTTTTCCCGGGCCGCAATTGCGATTCTGGTTGCCGCTGTTCTTGATGCGCTCGATGGAAGAATAGCCAGGATGACCCGTACGGTGAGCAAGTTTGGTGCTGAATATGATTCTCTGGCGGACTTGGTTGCTTTTGGTGTTGCACCCGCAATCCTTTCGTATACATGGTCACTTTCCCCCTTCGGCAGATGGGGTTGGCTCGCCTCGTTTCTGTTTGTTGTCTGCGGGGCACTGAGGCTTGCGAGATTTAACATTCAGATTGACATTATAGAGAGCAAGGTATTCAACGGGCTCCCTATACCGGCCGCTGCTTCAGTTGTGGCAACAGGGGTACTCCTTTTCTATTATCTGGGGGGAGTAGGGCAGCTTAATCACCCATCCATATTAATCGGTATTATAGTACTTTCCGTATTGATGGTCAGCAATATAAAATATTACAGTTTCAAAGACCTGAATCTTTTTTCACGAAAACCCTTTATGACTTTTTTCGTAATTGTTGTTCTTCTGATTATAGTTGTTGCAGAGCCTCAGATAATGCTTTTTACCTTTGCCGTGGGTTATAGCATCTCCGGTCCTGTGTGGAAGCTGTCGAACGTTGTGAAGAAGAGGAGCTCTAAAGAAAAAACAGAGGCGCAGAAGCAAGAATTGGGAATTAATAAGTGATGCACCCGTGAAAAGTCATTTTTTGTCACCCTGAATTTATTTCAGGGTCTCTAACTTACTGAAATAATTAGATGCTGAAACAAGTGAGATCCTGAAACAAGTTCAGGATGACAAATGGTGCAGTTTATGACTTTTTGCGATCTTGTCAATGAGTAAGGAGTTAATTATATGAGGAAATACAATGTGGCGGTTGTCGGTGCGACGGGTGCTGTAGGAAATGAGATGATTAAGATCTTGGAAGAGAGGGATTTTCCGGTAGGCGAATTGACGCTCCTTGCATCGGAACGCTCCCAGGAAAAGATGTTGGAGTTTAAAGGGAAATCCTATCCCGTAAAGGTGTTGGATGAAGATTCTTTTGAAGGGATAGAAATAGGTCTCTTTTCGGCCGGCGGTAGTATCAGTGAGCGTTTTGCACCTCTTGCTGTCGGGGCAGGATGTGTAGTTATAGATAATACCAGTGCCTTCAGAATGGACCCCGCAGTCCCTCTCGTTGTACCTGAGGTGAACCCTGAAGCGATCGGGCAGTATAAGACAAAGGGCATCATAGCGAATCCGAATTGTTCAACAATCCAGATGGTTGTGGCCTTGAAGCCGATTCACGATGCAGTTAAAATAAAGAGAATTGTGGTGTCTACCTATCAGTCTGTGTCAGGAACAGGTAAAGATGCTATTGAAGAACTTACTGAACAGACAAAAGCGCTTTTGAGTCTTAATGAACCAAAGGTGGAGGTATATCCCCACAGGATTGCTTTTAACTGTCTGCCGCATATAGACGTCTTCCTGGATAATGGTTATACCAAAGAAGAAATGAAGATGGTGAACGAAACCAAAAAGATTTTGGAAGATGATTCGATAGCCATTACCGCAACCACGGTGAGAGTCCCTGTTTTTTATTCTCATTCAGAATCGGTCAACATTGAAACTGAAAGAAAAATCACACCTGGAGAGGTTAGAGACATACTTTCAACAGCACCGGGAGTAGTTGTTGTTGATAACCCAGGCAAATCTGAGTATCCTCTTGCAATAAATGCCACAGGCAAGGACGATACTTTTGTGGGAAGAATAAGAGAAGATGAGTCAATAGCAAACGGGATCAATATGTGGATAGTATCGGACAACCTGAGGAAGGGGGCAGCTCTTAACGCTATTCAGATTGCCGAAGTTCTTATCAGGGACTATTTAAAAGAGTGACTAAAGTGTCTAAAGTGAGCTAAAGTGCCTAAAGTTATCAGCTTAGGCCTTAGAGTCTTTATTCACAACAACTGCGTTTTTTGCGCAGATGTTGGCATTAATATGACCACAAACGAAGACAGTAGTCAGAATTCAGAATACATATATGGAAGCGGAATAGTTTTTTATTCTGACTTCTGTCTCCTGACTACTGACTTCTGGTTGCGGCTTTGCCGGATTAAATCACCTTAGAAGCTGTATTTGAAGGCGGTTATAAGCCGATCGTTCCGTTCCCATCTGCCATAAAAGCTGTCACTTTTGCCGTTGAAGAATTCGGCTGCGACCGTCCATTCAAGCCCCGGCCTGATTTTATATTCGGACTGAAACCGATTGTATCGACCTGATGGATCGAATTCGAAATCTGAAATATATTGAAAACTCAAGTCTTCATTATATTTGAAATTCACCCTCGTGAATATGTTATTTTGACCCAACCTGCTTTTCCGTGAACTTCTCGTATAACCGTCGGCATATTGCTTCTTTGTAATAATCTCGTTGGCATATTCAATGGTTATATCGATTTTCTCGAGAAAAACCTTTTTCGCCAATTCATCAACTGTATAGGTAAAGCCTCCCACGAGGCTGACATAGTTGTCATCTTTCCCGTCATAGCTGAAGTTAAACAGACCTTCACCATGAAATTCCCATTTTTTGTATGCAGTAGAGAAACCGGCGGCGTAGTTACCTACCTTTACGTTTTCCTTGATAGCTACCGTTTTACTTCCTCGTTGTTCCTCCCTCAGGACATAGTATGGGTTCAGGCCATGATATGCTGAGAAGAAGAGATCCCAGCCGCGGAAGGTCGTCTTGCCCCTGGCAAAATAACTGACGTTATTAATTGAAATGGTGGGGAAATCTTCCTCGATGTCTTTGTCGGAGATATCTTCTTCGTAAATGTCATAGTCTCCCGTATCACCTGACCAGCGGGAATGTCCACTGGGGACTTTACCCGTATTGAATACGGGCAAGATAGCTCCCGTGATGGTGAACTTTTCAAGGTAATAATCCAGCCTCGTTTGCCACATGCCAAAATCTTTAGGATCTATCGGGTCATTCGAATCCGTGAAACGGTATCTGTCGGCAGGGGAGAAGAGTGTCGAAATTCCGTTCTTGAAGATCTTTTTGCCCAATGTTACGTCATAGCTGTCCTGGAAGAGAGTAAGGTATAGTTCATTCAATTCCAGATAGCGCCGTTGACGGTCGTTGTCCTGGAGCCACCGGAATATTCCTTCGTACGTATCTTGTTGACTTCCAGCCTCGAGCCAGCCTGAAAAGTTCAAGCGTAATCTGTCATTGCCGGTCCATGTATTGAAACGAAGCAAGGCCTCTCCAACAGGATTCCGTTCATCGATACCTTCCCGGTCTTCCGGTTCTCGCAAGAAAACATGGCCGCGCAATCGAAGACTTCCCTTGAAGTTCTTGCTAATCTGGGTGAGGTGTTTAAATGGATCCTCCTTTTCTTCAGCCGGCACCGCCTCTAATTGGTCGAGAAGATCAAGGTCACTACTTGATTTCTCTTTTGTGGTTGACATTTCCTTGTCCAGGTCATTTAGCAGATCAAGATCATCAGCGCCCATTGCCTGCTGAGAACTAAAGGCGAGGAAAAGAACTAAAAAAAATGCGACCAAATATTTTATACGGTTCATAATCATCTATCCTTTTTTTAATCTATTTTGTTTCAAGAAGAAGTTTATCCGTCTGTACCAGACGTCCCCCTAAAATCCGTGACAGATTGAGGAACAAGCGACTCGCAATGCGGGGGTAAATTCTTTGAATTCTCTTAAGGCCATTCCAGTCGATTTCGAGATAGTTGATCGGTTCTAAAGCACGCACGTCGGCAGATCGTGGACCGGGCTCTACAAGGGCTATTTCACCGAAAACATCACCGGGATTAAGTTCGGTAAGGAAGATATCCTTGCCGGTTTTCTCATCCCTTGTTACCACTTCGGCACTGCCTTCGAGAAGGAGATACATACTTGAGCCCTCTTCTCCCTGTACCACGGCCAATTCTCCGGCCTTATTGGTGAGCATCCTGCCCAGCAGAACGACTCTTTTCATTTGCCATGGTCTGAGATCCCGGAACAAAGCCGCATTTTGTATGACAGCTTTTTGAAGATGAAGGCCCAACATATCCCACAGAGTCATAAGCTGAGTTGAAGAGAGCAAAATAGGGGTAATGAATAAATCACCGATGACGGCGAATATCATAACCATTGACGAAAGGAGGCCGAAACTGATGACGGGAACAAAATTGGAAAAGCCCAGAACGGCAAACCCAAGAGCAAGAGCAATAGATGTTGAAATAACCGGCCTTGCTTCAGCGTGTATACACACATTAACGGCTTTATCCTGACTTTGCAGCAGTCGCATCTCAGTGTTATAGCGGGTCATGAGATGTATGGTGTCATCCACGGCAATTCCAATGGCGATTGCCGCCACCATTGCGGTTCCGGTATTTAGGGGAATACCGAAAATACCCATAATGCCAAAGTTAAGAACTATGGGAAATAGATTCGGGATGAGGGAAAGTGCACCAGCCTTAACATTTACAAATAGAATGGACATAATAATAAAAATGAGAACAAGAACGAGGGAGAGAGACTTTGCCTGTCCTGCAGCCATGCTGTCCGCCGCCGTATTAATGAGAATATTTTCGCCGGTGAGTCCCCATAAAAAATGAGGATTCAAAGTTTTTTTAATGTGTTCCTCAAGGTCTTGAAGTACCTCGGCAAGTTCATAG
Organism: Syntrophales bacterium; assembly: GCA_030655775.1. Classification (NCBI taxonomy): domain Bacteria; kingdom Pseudomonadati; phylum Thermodesulfobacteriota; class Syntrophia; order Syntrophales; species Syntrophales bacterium. The sequence continues at coordinate 16,003 of JAUSPI010000186.1, read as the reverse complement.
GATGAACTGACATTATGTCTTACCAGAATATTTGCTTCACTGAAATCTGCAGTGACGTAGCGGGAAATTTCGTCCCTGTGCAGGAACAGGAGGTACTGGGCAATAAGGTCAGCTGAATCAGGCAGCTTGAAGTATTTTTCATCGCCGTTGTTCATTTCTCTGTGTATGAGTGAGATATCATCCGCCAGGGACTTTGTTTTGTCGAACCATCCTTTTTCGGAGATATATTTTTGTATTTTAGCAATTTGAGCAAGGTTTTCAGGCTGCTTAAAAGTATCGGCAAAACCACTATTTATACGGATAAAAAAGGTCTGAGCACCTGCTAAATCCTTATGAAGTATCCGGCTACGGCTACGTATTGCCGAATTCTTTTTGAAATAGCCTAAAAGATCATTATCTACATTGACCTGCAACGTAAAAAGTCCGATGATAGCAGCCAGACCCAGAAAAAAAGTAAGAACCAGCCGTTTATTGGTGTAAATAATTTTTATTATATTATTGGCAATAACGCCGAAAAAGCGGTCTGTAAAACTTGCCTTGTGTTCCCCGGACGTTTTGACCTTTGTAGGGCCGAAGAAATGGAGATAAACCGGGGCGAGGAGACAGGTGGCAACAGGATTAACAAAAAGACCAAAGGCAGCCACAACACCAAATTGTTTGAGCAGGGTTATCTGGTTTAACGTAATGGAAAGGAACCCGATGAAAGTCGTTAACGAGGTAAGGAGCACTGCCGTGCCAACTTTGCCCGCCATGATTCTGATAGCTTCAGCTCTGTTGCCTCTCGTTTCTTCCACACCTTCCAGATATTCGGAAAGGATATGTATGTCCTCTGTTGAGCCTACAACAATTATAAGGGCCGGTACGATAACGGTAAGCACATTGAGAGGAATATTCACCTGGGCCATAAAACCGGCGGTACAGACGATACTTGTGCCCGCCGTAAGTATGGGTAATAGGGCTCCACTGGCAGAGCGCATAAATATAATCAAAGTTATGAGGAGAACAAAAGCTGACAATGGCACCAGTTTGACTGTGTCACCTATAATATTATCGCTTATCAAACGGCGGGTGAAGGAAAGACCAATCTGGAATATGGTATCAAGCTGGTTCTGGAAAGGTTTTATGATTTCATCTACCCCTCTGGAGAACTTAACATTAAATTCGGGATCATCAGGATCTCCCTCTACAAAGAGGTTTATTGCTGTGGCAGTACCATCTTTTGAAATCAAGCTGTTCAGAAAAACAGGGTTTCGGAGGGCGTCTGCTTTTACCCGTTCGGCCTCTTCCTGAGTTTCGGGGGGCCAATCCATCAAGGGATTGGTTTCGAGCGCCCCGTCAACTCCCTTGAAGTTGGTTACGGAATAGAGACTTTCAACCTTACTGACTCCGTGTAATTCCTCGAACTTAAAGACCAGTTTGTCTAACAGTTTCAGTTTTTCAGGGGTAAAAAGGTTTTTGTCCTGGATAAATATGACGGTGATATTGTCCGTTCCGAACTTTTTCAGGGTTTCTTGATAATAGTATTGGGCGGGATCTCCCTGGATCATCATACCTTCCGTTGAGGCATCGATCCTTATGTTGCGGGCACTGTATAAGGCAAAAATTGTGATAATGGCAACTCCAACGATCACAATCCACGGGTGAGTCTGGCTCCACAGCATAAATCTACGCATACATATAACCTCTCACCATCAGCATTCGTTTAACTCATAGAAAAATATCAAATTAGGGCTCCTTAGGCACGAACATGAGTGCCTAAAGTGAGCTAAAGTATTTAAAGTGCCTGAAGTTGTAGTACGCCTACGGCGTGCTGATTGATAACCCAAAACCACTTAGAGTCCATCACAATTGTGCCCCAATAGTGCATTGATGGCTTAAGAAACCTACCTGCCTGCAGATATAAAATGGCATCCCACCCTGCTGGCGGGATTAACTTTAGGCATTTTAGGCACTTTAATATACTTTAGGCACTTTTCCTTACTGTGTGTGCTTGCCGGAAAGTATAAAGCGTTCTGTGAAGACAGAATCCTTTACAGAAGTGTTGATCTCTCTCGACTTAATGCCCGTAAGGGTTTTATGCTTTCTTTCCAGATGATCCATCAGGGTTTTTTTCGCACGCCATACCGTTCCTGAAACATTTTCTAACGCATGATTGGTTTGTCTCTTCAGCAACCTGCCTCTGCGATCATAGAACTCTGCCTTAAGGGTATATAGGTTTCTCTTTTCTACCCACATAATCCGTTTGGAATAGCCGCTTTCCCTCGTTTTTTCTTTGTTGGCGGGAGTTGATTCGATTACATAGCAATCAAAATCCTTCTCATCCTGATTCAGCTTTTCCGAACGCAGAATCTTATAGTTAAAGTTGTCAAGATCTTCCGGTTCCATGTCTTCATATGTAAAGTCTGTACCCATGAAGTAATTTTTCTTGCTTCCCTTTGCAACGCGCTGCATTTTTTTCTGTGCGGGAAGGTACAGCCATTGGTCGTTGTCTCGTTCTTTTTGTTCCCAAGTAAGGAGAGCTGTCCCCCTTATGTCGGCGGGATCAAGGAACACGATAAGATAACGGTGAACATCATCGCCCACTTCTTTTGCATATCGTTTGACCAGCCGCTTTTCCTTGCTTCCGTCCTTGTCTACGAGGAGCATAATTTCGCTTCCAATTTCACTTTGTACTTTATGCAATCCTTTTTGCTTTTCCATAACCTCGCGTCCGGTTATTTCTGCAGCCTGTGCCAGAAGTGGAACAATCAGCCACAAGATAATCAAACCCAGTGTCCAAAATTTCCTGTTCATATCCCTCTCCTTTATGTTGAAATTTTACCGGTTTATCTTCTTATTTTAATAAGTTTTTACTCTGGAAATGAAATGACCGGGAGCGCACCCGCAAGCCCCGCCTTGTATGCGGGGTAAGGGGCGCAATATAAAACAAACATATTCCTTGCCGGGAAGCAGCCCCGCCCTGTGGGCGGGGAGCTTCACTATAGGATCAGATCGAACTATAGGAAAAATATCACTAAGTGTCAAGATTAAAGGAGTCTAATGGATTTGGGAGGTGTTTCTGCCTACCGGTGCATGAAGGGTTCAGGCCCTATTTTTGAGGATTTCTAAGCCATTAATTTAGCGGGCCGTTTGTTTTTGTCCAGTTCCATTTTGCGCAAACGGATGTTCTGCGGGGTCACTTCAATCAGTTCGTCCTCTGCGATAAATTCGATGGACTGATCCAGTGACAGGCGGCGCGGCGGCCGCAGGGTTACCGTGGCTTCCGACGTGGAACTCCGCATATTCGTCAATTGCTTTTCCTTGGTGATATTTACGTTCAGATCACCCGGCCTGTTTCGCTCACCGATAATTATTCCGCCGTACACGTCCGTTCCTACCTCGACAAGCAGCTCGCCACGATCCGTCATCGCGAGACTCGCATAGGTCGTGACTCTCCCTGCTCTGTCGGCGACCAGAGCGCCGTTCGCCCGTTGAGGAATATGGCCGAACCAGGGTTCGTGTCCGTCAAAGAGCGTATTCATAACTCCAGCGCCTTTTGTATCCGTCAGAAAATGACTTCGGAAACCGATCATTCCACGCGACGGTATTACAAACTCCAGCTTGACGCGACCGCTGCCTTTATTGATCAGATTTGTCATGCGCCCCTTCCGTCCGGATAGTTTTTCCGTAACGACACCGATAAATTCTTCCGGAATATCAATCAAAAGCCGCTCAGTCGGTTCAAGGACTTTTCCGTTTTCCTCTTTGGTAATCACCTGCGGTTTGGATACCATAAATTCGTACCCTTCCCTGCGCATGGTTTCAATCAGAACAGCCATCTGTAACTCCCCGCGGCCGCAGACTTCGAACATATCCTTGCGGGGAAGGTTCCTGATTTTCAGCGCCACATTTCGAAGAGTCTCCTTCTCAAGACGGTCACGGAGATGACGCGTCGTAAGATATTTGCCTTCAATACCGGCAGTAGGACTGTTGTTTACATAAAAGATCATCGAAACGGTCGGCTCGTCGACATTAATGCGGGGCAGGGGGCAGGGGTTTTCCACTGAAGAGATCGTATCGCCGATCGTCATATGTTCGACACCGGCAACAGCAACGATATCCCCGGCCTCCACTCTGTTGACCTGTACCCTTTTTAACCCGTCGAAGGTGTACAGGGCAGAAAATTTTATCCCCGGCGTGACTTCATTGGCTCCGCACAGGGAATAATTTGTATTCATCTCCAGGACGCCGTTTGCCAGCCTGCCGATGGCGACCTGCCCGACATAGGAATCATGATCGAGATTCGTTATAAGAAACTGCGGGACTTCGTCATCGTTTGCCTCGGGCGCGGGCATAGTGGCGATAATTGTCTCAAACAACGGTTGCAAGTCAGCGGAGTCATCAGCCAGTGTTACATGCGCAACGCCTGTTTTGGCGTTTGTGTAAAGTATGGGAAATTCTATCTGCTCTTCATCGGCATCGAGATCGATAAAAAGATTATAGACTTCGTCCACGACCTCCTCGATTCTTGCATCGCTGCGATCGATTTTGTTGATGACCACAATGATGGGCAGCCGTTTGGCGAGGGCCTTCTTGACAACAAATCTTGTCTGCGGCAGCGGGCCTTCGCTGGCATCCACAAGCAGGATCGCCCCGTCGACCATATTCAGGCTTCGCTCCACCTCGCCACCAAAATCGGCGTGGCCGGGCGTATCGACTATATTGATCTTAACGCCGTTGTACCAGATGGCCGTGTTTTTTGCCATGATCGTGATCCCCCGTTCTTTCTCGAGGTCCATCGAATCCATGATACGCTCAGCGACCTGCTGGTTTTCTCTGAAAATGCCGCTCTGTTTGAGCATCCCGTCGATGAGCGTCGTCTTCCCGTGATCGACATGGGCGATTATTGCGATATTCCTGAAATTTTGTTTCCGCATAATTGACGTTTTTTCTCCATTTTTCTGTTTTTGTTGCTCTGTCAGACGCTGAATCTAATGCTCAGAACATCGCCGTCCCGGACGATGTAATCTTTTCCTTCCAGCCGGAAGCTGCCGTTCGCCCGCACCCCTTTTTCCGACCCGCATTCGATTAATTCATCGTATGTAAAACATTCCGCGCGGATAAATCCCCGCGCGAGATCGGAATGAATGGCGCCGGCCGCATTTACCGCCGTATCTCCACCATGAATACTCCATGCCCGTACTTCATCTTCACCGATGGTAAAAAAGCTTACGTACCCGAGCGTCCTGTACGCGAATTGTGTCAGTCTCTCCCGGGCAGACTTTTTGATGCCGATATCTTCCATAAAGATTTTCGCTTCTTCATCGTTGAGGCAAGTCAATTCCGTTTCGAAGCTGCCGGCGAATTCAATGACGTTGTACCGCGATTCGATTTCGCCCATGATATTCTTATTCTGTCCGAAAACGGTTTCATCCGAGTTCAGGATAACAAGAAACGGTTTTTTCGTGAGAAATTGAAAACCGCGTATCGTTTTCTCTTCATCTTCATCAAGATCGAGGTTCCGGATGGGTTGATTGTTGTTGAGTTGCTCCGCGACTTTTCGGAGAGCTCTTTCTTCCAGTGCAAGCGCATTCGTTTTTTGCCCCCGTTTCTGGAACCATTCAAGCCTCTCAAGCCTGTTTTCCACGAGTATAAGATCGGCGAGGAGAAGTTCCGTATCGATTTAGTCAATGTCGCCAAGAGGCGTGGGATCTCCCGCCAGGTCATCATTAAAGTTGCGCACCACCAGGGCCAGGGCATCTGTGTTTTTGATCCATTCCATGGAGTTTCCTGAAAAAGAACCGTTCTTTGCGGAACCTTCCTTCAAGCTGGGGAAATCGATCATTTCAATTGTAGCGCCGGTGGTCTTCTTCGGCTTGTACATATCGGTGAGGCGAATCAGGCGATCATCGTTTACCTTGACGACGGCCACATTCGGTTCCGCCTTTGCGTTGGAGTATGTGGTGACGTGGGCCTCCATTTTCGTAAGCGCGTTAAAAATTGTCGTCTTCCCCGAATTGGGCAAGCCGATCAGTCCAATTTTCATATGACGTGGTCTCCTTGTTTATGTATCGGTTGTTCGAAAGACCGGCACCATATGGCTTTAAAGATTTTTTGTCAAGGGATTTAAAGAGGGTAGGGTATTTGGTGTCAGAAACTGAAGGCCTTGCATAATGCCGGTATTGTCATTGCGATAAGTGATGAGGCAATCTTTAAAAAACTGGGACGATGGCTATTCTTACGGAGAAATTATCGTCTGCCACCTTTTCTTTTTTGGAGAGCCTTTGTTCAACGGAGTGGATCTCACGGGCGTGCCCCTATTATTTGCACGTCCCCCGAAAATATCCTGTGAGTATTTCCCTCTTTATCCATCAGGAGCAAGACTCCATCATTGCCAACATCGAGGACTTCCCCGACATACTTCTCACCGAGCACGTCAACCATAATCTGCTCTCCGGTGATATCGGCAAGTTCCTTCCACCGGTGCATAATGGATTCAAACCCTCTTTTTTTAAACATCTCGTAATACTTTTCATACCATCGAAGGTATTCACGGACAATCGGCGCTCTGGGAAAGTGTCTTCCCATCTCTGTTGAAATTGACGTGGCCTCTTCCCTTATCTCCTCGGGAAAACTTTCAGATGGCGTGTTAACATTCAGTCCGAGACCAACGATGATATAGTCCACCTCGTCCATTTCTGTACTGATCTCTGTAAGGATACCGGCTATCTTTTTCCCGTTCACGAGGATATCATTGGGCCACTTGATCCTGATTTTTAATTGCGTAAGTGAAAGCAGGGCATCTGATACCGCAACCGCTGTCATCAGGGTGATTCTCGGTAACTCGATCGGAGACATGACCGGCCTCAAGATAAGGGAAGCATAGATTCCATCACCCGAAGGTGAAAACCAGCTTCGACCTCTTCTTCCCCTTCCGTTCGTCTGTTTCTCCGCGACGACTACCGTCCCTTCAGGGGCGCCCATAGCTGCCAACTCTTTTGCCTTTATATTGGTTGAATCTATTTCATTAAGGTAGACAATATTTCCTTTCCCGAAGACTCTGGTATCAAGTCCTTCCTCAATCTCAGCGGGTAATAGCAGATCGGAAATCTTACTCAAAAGATACCCTTTTTTAGGGGAGGACTCTATAATATAGCCATCTGCTTTCAATTTGCCGATATGTTTCCAAACGGCAGCTCGGCTGACCGCCAGCTTGTTGCTCAGCGACTCGCCTGAAACCCAGTTTCCCATCTCCTTTTTCAGGTATGATAGCAATTGCTCTTTTGTAGTCATGCCCCAATACACCACGTGCGGACTTCATTGTCAACCCATAATTTAATTGTGGTTGACATATATTCCTCTCTTTGATATAAGAGCGCTCCCGAAGTCGGAAGATGTAAATACAAACAACTAAAGGATAAAAACCATGTTCAACAAAAAGATAATTACCATAACTGAAAAAATTATGGAAGATGCCGGAAATTCCATCTCTTATGAAGAGGCTTGTGAACTTTCCGTACTTCCTGTCGATGATACCATCGACCTGATAATGTGTGCCAATAAGATCAGGAATAAATACAAAAAAAACAGTGTTTTTACATGCTCCATAATCAACGCCAAATCCGGTTTTTGCCCTGAAAACTGCGCCTTCTGTGCCCAATCGGCACATCATAAAACCGAAATTGAAACGTATCCCTTATTGAGTGAAGAAGAGCTCGTAGATAATGCTCTTCGGATGTACGAAGCGGGTGCTACAAAATACTCGATGGTAACCAGCGGGACCATGCTTACAGACGAAGAAATTAAAACGATCAGCCGGGCAGCGTCAAACATTAAGGAGAAGACCGACCTTATGATTTGTGCCTCACTGGGCATGCTGACCGAGCCGATGGCAAGACGGTTGAAAGAGGGCGGAATCACAACCTATCATCACAACCTTGAGACCGCACGGAGCTATTTTGACCAGATTTGTACAACCCATGACTATGATGAAGATATTCAGACGGTCAAATTTGCCCAATCAACCGGTCTCAAGGCCTGCTCGGGGGGTATTTTAGGGCTGGGTGAGACGTGGGAGCAGCGTATCGAACTGGCCTTTACACTCAAAGAGCTGGACGTCGACATAGTACCGATAAATTTTCTCAATCCCGTCGCCGGCACCAGAATGGAAAGTATGCCTTTGCTGTCACCTATGGAAGCATTGAAGTGCATTGCCCTTTTCAGGTTTATAAACCCCGGAAAGGATATAACCATATGCGGTGGCAGAGAGGTAACTCTCCAAGATTATCAGTCATGGACATTTATGGCGGGTGCAAACGGATTGATGATAGGAAACTACCTTACCACACAGGGTAGAAATGCCGAAATGGATACAAATATGATCCAGGAGATGGGGCTTATTTAAAATGGAAGCAACGACCGAGCGGAACAGACAACTGGAAATTGATGACAAAAAATATATCTGGCACCCATTTACCCAGATGCAGGACTATGTGAAGGAAACCCCTCTCATAATCGAAGAGGGGAATGGATGCATCTTAAAGGATACCTACGGAAATGAATACATAGACGGCGTTTCCTCACTCTGGACCAACGTACACGGCCACAGAAAAGAAAAATTGGATAACGCCCTCAAAAAACAGATCAGCACGATTGCTCATTCAACCCTGCTGGGACTATCCAATCCTCCGGCCATCGAGTGCGCGAAAAAACTGATCGAAATTGCACCGGAAGGTCTGACTAAGGTCTTCTATTCAGACAACGGTTCCACTGCTGTTGAGATTGCCCTCAAGATGGCCTTTCAGTATCATCAGCAGGCAGATACGGGCGATCCAGGTAAGACCAGATTTATCTCGCTTACCAATGCGTATCATGGAGATACCATAGGTTCCGTTAGTGTGGGGGGGATCGGTCTCTTCCACGCTACATATAAATCCCTTCTCTTTCCCTCCATCCATGTCGAATCGCCGTACTGTTATCGATGTCCATTCGGAAAGACTCAGGATTCCTGTGATTTTGAATGTTTCAAAAATCTGGAAGAGACGATAGAGGCACACTGCCATGAGGCCGCCGCCTTTGTGATTGAACCTCTGGTTCAGGGGGCCGCGGGTATGCTGGTTCAGCCCCTGGGTTACCTTGAAAAAGTGAGGGAACTCTGTACAAAACACCATGTCATCATGATTGCCGATGAAGTAGCAGTTGGTTTCGGGAGGACAGGTAAGATGTTTGCGTGTGAACATGAAGGGGTGACGCCGGATATAATGGCCGTAGCCAAGGGTATTTCCGGGGGGTATATGCCTCTGGCGGCAACTCTCACCAGCGAAGATATCTACCGCGGATTTTTAGCGGATTATGACGAATTCAAGACCTTTTTTCATGGACATACTTATACGGGGAATCCCCTGGCCTGCGCAGTTTCTCTGGCCAATCTGGAGATCTTTGAAGAGGAGCGGACACTGGAAAACCTTCGGGAGAAAATCGAACACCTGACAAACAATTTGAAGCCATTCGTATCACTGGATCACGTGGGCGAAATACGTCAGCGGGGATTTATGGTGGGAATAGAGCTTGTAGCAGATAAAGAATCGAAAGAACCTTATCCCCCAAAAGATAGAATAGGACACAGTGTAATAATGGAAGCAAGAAAGCACGGTGTAATAATACGCCCGCTCGGAGATGTGATTATCCTGATGCCCCCGCTCAGCATCTCAACAGATGAACTGGACAGGCTCTGTGATGCTGTATACAGATCGATCAGGGCGGTTACGGAAGAGTAGGCAGTAAGGAGTAAGCAGTAGGCAGCAAGAAGTAAGGAGTAAAAAAAGTGCCTACTGCTTACTGCTTACTGATGAGGACATCCCATGCAAACAAAAGGAACTTTTTACTTCGATCCGGCCGACAGAATCTACGAAGATCATTTCCCTGGAAGTCCTGTAGTTCCGGGTAGTATGATAGTTCATGCATTTTCAGAAGCAGGAAAAACGCTCGGGTTTACGGCAGATGGTTGCACGATAGAAAATTTCAGGTTTCGAGAATTCGTTCCTCCCGGTGAGTACTCCTTCAGCATCGAGCTTTTGCCGGATCGGCTGAAATGCCGGCTTTACCGGGGAGACAAAGCGCTTGTCACAGGGGTTTTGAAAAGATGAAACTCAATTTTTCAGGCAATAGCACCCTGATCCTGGGCGGCAGTTGCGATCTTGCCATAGCTCTTGCCGAATGCGTGATTAAAGCGTCTCTTTCTCCGATCCTGACCTACAGAAACGAAAAGGGACAGAAGTACATATCGGAAAAATTGGGGGCATTTGCGGGAAAATACAGATATTTTTATCTCAACCTCGGCGACCGTGATTCCCTGGATTCCCTGTTTGAGCAGATCGGCGACGACATCGATTTTCTGGTAGATTTCGCCCAAAGCGATTTTGAAAGCTATATAGCATCCGCCGATGAGGACAGCGTCCGCCGTTATTTTGCTGAAAATATTTCTTTTCGCGCGGAAATCCTGAAAAGGGCGTCAAGGGCGATGCTGAAAAAGAAAAGGGGGCGTCTTGTTTTTGTTTCCTCATCGGCGGCGGACAGGCCCAATCCCGGTCAGGGTTTTTACGCGGCCGCCAAACTGGCCTCGGAGGCGCTTTACAAAAACCTGGGGGTGGAATTGGGAGAACGCGGGATTACCACTGTGACGCTGCGCCCCGGTTATATCGACGCGGGGCGGGGAAAAACATATATGCAGACAAGAGAGGAAGAAGTTCTCAGGATGGTACCTATAAAAAGGGCCATTACCGAAGCCGAGGTGGCGGAAACCATCCTCTTTCTCCTTTCAGACAGCGCCGCGGGCTTTAACGCCACCGAAATTGTCCTGGATGGCGGGCTGACCGCGGGGAAGTAATCTGCTATCGGCTAAAGCCGATAGACTAAGACACAAGGGCAGATGTGGGGCAGGGCTTTAGCCATGCTGTATGGAAATTTAGGGTTTACCTCTGTGCTATATTATCCCGTCAGCATCAGAAAATTTGTTGCCGGAACAATAAAACAGTTTCCTGGAAACGCTTCTACTCTTTCCGCCCGGCGGACAATCTGGTAGTACGGGATTCCCAGTTTTTCACTAAAATGCCTTCCGTGGCGGCTGATGTCCCTGCCGCCTTCTTTTGTTTCGAAGAGACAAATCGGGCTGCCGTCCCGTACCAGCACAAAGTCCACTTCCCTCTTTTCACGGTCCCGTATATAGTTGATTTCGAACTCACCAAGACCTTTTTCGGTTAACCTTGCCGCCATTCTGATAAGGCTTACCGCAACAAAGTTTTCAAATCGATTCCCCCGGTCAGACAGGAGGGACCAATCGTAAAAGTATAGCTTGGGTTCTTTTTTTATTGCCCTGGCAATTTTTTTGTGCCAGGGGCGTAGAGTAAACACAAGATATAACGCACTCAGCACCTCGATCCATCGGGCTATTGTCCTCTGGTTATATCCCAGATCATCGCTGAGCGATTTTATACTTAATGGTGAACCAACTTTCGCAGGAAGCACCTCTACCAGCGTTTCAACACCCCTGATATCCTGGATCTGCGAGAGATCTCTCACCTCTTCCCGTGCGATCAATGTTTTGTAATCTTTCTGCCATCGACGGTGAAATTCTTCCTCCCCCCTTAAAAAAGGTTCCGGGAAACCGCCGAATTTCCACAGTAGTTCGGATCCTTCCTCTGCCCCTTCTGCAATCGCGTCCCTTGAGATTTTAGCCAGTTTATCGCCGTCGGCATAGACGTCACCGTTATTGATAACATATGAAAAATCACCGACTGCCTCTGGAATACCCATGGGAAACATTTGATATGAAAAGTACCGCCCCAACAGGGAGTCACCGGATCTCTGATAGGTATCGAACCGACCCGAACCCGTCACAAGCAGTTGCATTCTCTCTTTGTTGATATCAAAAAATCCTTTTAGTATGTTCCGCCACTGTTTATGTTTATGTATCTCGTCGAAGACAATCGGAACGGGCTCTCTTCCAAACCTTTCCTCTATGATACTTTTGAAATAAAGCGGATTTCTCTTATACTCCACCATTACCGTCGGGTCATCCCAGTTAAAGTATGTACCCTCGGCGCCGGTATTCTTCAACCACATCTGCGCAAAGGTGGTCTTACCGACCTGCCTGGGACCTGACAGGAAGATCATCTTCCCGGCAGTCATCTTAGGATCAAATATGTAAGTGCTTGCAATTCTTTCCATGTGGCCTATTATGCATACCTCTGCATAATTGTCAAGACATTTGTGTAATGGTATACAATGTTGTCGAAAAAGGGGTTAACCTGTTGGTTTCCTTGCCCCCAAAAACCAGCCAAAATTCCGGCGAAGCGAACGGAAATCTGGAAAAGGAATTGGGAGGACGCGGAATCACCATCGTGACGCTGCGCCCCGGTTATGTTGACGCGGGACGGGCGAAGAAGTGCCTGCAAACCAGAAAGGAAGAAGTTCTAACCTTTTTGAGTTTCATCTTAACCTGTTTGTGAACTTGTGTTATTTGGCAGTATAGAACACGCTTTAGAATCAATAAGCCACCTGTCAGCGGTGACCAGGGTGAGATCATAGACAATGGCCGTTGCAACCAAAAATCGGTCAGCCGGGTCCTCCTGGGCAAAATCAATCATGCGGCTCTGAATGGCGACTTCATGATTAACAGGAGCTTCTTTAAAAGCGATTGCTTTGAATACATCCCTCATCCAGTGTGCCGGTTCAGCATCCAAAACAATGCGCCCCCTTTCAGCAAGTATTATTATTTCCCATGTGCTGATCGGGGAAAGCCACAGTTCATTGGTGGGATTCTCCAACTCTGCTGAAACTTCCATGGCGAGGCGTGCTGGATCCAGAAGGCTCCACAATAAAATATGTGTATCCAGTAACAGTTTCATCATTGCCCCAGAGCCTCCCATTCACGTGAACTGACTGCAGGAGATACAATATCTCCCGTGATCGTTCCCCTCGAACGGAACATTCCCAGCCACGACTCACGCATCTGTGGTTTTGGGGGTGGTTCAATAAGGGCAATAGGTTCTCCCCGGCGCGTAACTAGAACAGGTTGTCCTGTTTGTTTCACCTTGTTCAAAACCGCCAGGCATGTGGCCTTGAATTTTGATATCGCGATAGTCTCTTCTTTCATAAAAACATGTCCTCCCATTAATATAGCAGAAGTGTACCATGGTCAAATACCATAGTCAATTATCATTCCATGCTAACCCCAATTGTCAACCTGAAATTTAATTGTGGTTGACATATATTCCTCCCTTTGATATAAAAGCGCTCCCAATCAGGCAAGTAAATTCCCCCCAGGGTGGGATATCTAAGAGGTATAAATGGATATTTTAGAACAAATAAAGAAAATTTTGATAGAAATCCTCGATATAGAAAATCAGGAGATTACACCTGAAACCTACGTTATAAGAGATCTGGATGCAGAATCGATTGATCTTTTAGAGCTGGCGGTGGCGTTGAACTCAAAATTTAATATAGAAGTTAAAGACGATGAACTCTTTCTCAGGACATTCAGGTTTCACATGACCGAGGCAGAAGAGCAGGGGAGCGATACCGTGCAATACCTTGTGCATAAGTTTCCGTTCCTCACCAAAAGCAGGGTGGAAGAAATCATGTCGGATCTCGAAGGTGGTCCCACGCTCAAGGTTAAAGACCTTATCAGTTATGTAGCCTGGCGGAGTGAATGATGAGATTCTGAAATAAATTGAAGCTCCCCGCAACAAGTTGCTGGGAATCTCCGACTGTAAAGGAAAAAATTTATTTTTTATTCGCTCGCTAACCCCGCCGCAAGCAGCGGGGAACGAAGTAATTCGAAGAATAATGTGCTCGCTGTTCAGTTCAGAATGACGAGAAGAGTTGTTAGCTTGAATTCATTTTATGGGTGATGTGATGTCACATTTAGATGAGCTTATTAACAAGAGAAGAAGTATAAGAAAATATAAAACTGATGTTCCCCCAGAGGATTGGATCAATAGCATGATTCGCTACGCCGCGATGGCACCTTCTCCCAAAAACAGCCGTCCGGTTAGATTTATCAAAATTGTCTCCCCCGAAAGCAGGGATAATCTTTACCGGGCTATGGCTAATGGGCAAAAGAGACGTTTGCAAAGCGCACAGAAAAGCAGCACTCCGAATAAACTGAAAAACCGGATCAATATGTACTGGCGATTCTCGAAATTCATGTTTGATGCACCTGTCCTTTTTGCTGTGGGGGCGGTTTCTCCAGAGCGGGGTTCTTCAGGGAAATTGCCCCGGACCGGGATAAATAAAAAAGTTGGCAGAGGTGATACCGATATAGATATCACAGTGGGCCTCGCCGTAAAGGGATTTCTCCTCAAAGGGGAAGAGCTTGGTCTTGGTACGTGTATCATGACGGCACCTTTTACATTTGTCCGGGATGTGGAAAATATCCTTGGAATAGAGGACGTAAAGATTAAATGCTTTGTTACCGTTGGCTTCCCGGATGAAAAACCGGATGCACCTGAAAGAATAAACGTTGCCGATATCTGTCGTGAGATTTAAGAATGGCGAGAAGAGTTGTCATTACATCGATCGGAGTCATTTCTTCTCTCGGTTTTACACCGGGGCAGATCATTGACAATCTGAAGAACGGAAAAGTTGCGTTTGGAAGATCCTCTTTCGATGACAGTGTGGTTACATGCCCCGTAGGGAACTTTGATATCAAAAAATTTACCGGCCCATTTAAAGACAGACGTTATCTGAACAGGGGGGCGCAGTTCTCAACGGCATCGGCCATGGAGGCCGTGAAAAACGCAGGAATCGACGAAGAACTGCTTGGGAAGGCCGGTCTGTTCACGGGAGCCGGTCCCAACCTCGACATCGGTGGGGAGTTTCCTGAAATCCAGGAAGGAAAACTGGACCGGAAGGATCTTATGGCACTCTGGATTTTGAAGTTTCTCCCGAATACTGCCGCTTCTTCTATTGCCAGATTAACAGGAATTCACGGAGAGAACATTGTATCAACCGCTGCGTGTGCTGCTTCGCTGCAGGCCATAGGTGAGGCCTTCCGAAAGATAAAAGATGGGTACCTGGATCTGGCATTTGCCGGTGGAGGTGATTCCCGTTTAAGTTCTGGAGGACTCCTCGCCTACAAAAAAGCGTATGCTCTTTTTGCCGGAGATGGTGATCCTGAAAGTGCAAGCCGGCCCTTTGACAGTAAAAGAGCCGGGTTTGTTCCCGGGGAGGGAGGTGCTTTTTTTCTCCTTGAAGAGATGGGCCACGCACAAAGACGCGAAGTAAAAATGTATGGTGAAATCTCTGGTTTCGGGAGCTCGATTGATGGTCACGCCATGACCGCTCCGGACCCGGATGGAAAATGGGGAGAAACGGCGGTACGTACGGCATTTCATGAGGCGGGAATTTCCCCCAATCAGGTTGATGTTGTCTCTGCTCATGGAACCGGTACGCTTCTCAATGATGCAATGGAAGCGAATATGATAAATCGCATCTATGATCGACACACCCCTTGCGTCATTGCGCTGAAATCATGGATCGGGCATATATCGGCTGCCTGTGGCGCTCTGGAGCTGGCCATCTCTCTTATCTGCATGCAAAACGATTATCTCCCCGAGGTAAGAAACTTAGACGATCCCTGCCATCCAGGGATTAACTTTGTTCGAAAGGGGAAGACATGTTCTATAGATACGGTAGTGGTGGAAAACTTCGGTTTCGGTGGCCATAACAGTGCTTTGGTCATCAAAAAAGCTTGAGTTTTGAGAAACAGGACTCTGAGAGCGCATCAAGATTTGACCGGGAGCGCACCCCGCAAGCCCCGCCTTGTAGGCGGGTCAAGGGGCGCAATATAATTAAATTATTCCTTACCGGGAAGCCCCGCCCTGTGGCTGGTCTTAATACACACTTGACACCGGGGGTAATGCATGGCATACTACGATCATGCGAATTTATGGACAACAATTTTCGACGACAATGATTCAGCGTATTCAACAAACCGTTACCCTTGAGCCGGCTATATCCCGCC